>JAZKYM010000049.1:0-1972 GCA_045612165.1 Vescimonas sp. | reverse complement strand
CGCCGAGGCAAAGAGCATCCCCCTGATCCATGAAATGGCCCGTCAGAGCGGCGCCGACAAGTATTTCATCGCTCGCAAGGGTATGAAGGCCTATATGCCTGATCCTCTGTGGGTGGAAGATGAGTCCATCACCACCGCCGGTACCCAGAAGCTGTTTCTGGGCCGTGACGATGCCGACCTGATTTGCGGCAAGCGCATCCTCATCATCGACGACGTCATCTCCACCGGCGGATCTCTGAAGGCCATGGAAGCCCTCATCACCGCAGCCGGCGGCACTGTGGTCGATCGTATCGCCGTACTGGCCGAGGGTGATGCCAAGGACCGAGACGATATCAAGTTCCTGGCCCCCCTGCCCCTGTTCAATGCCGACGGCTCTACCAAGTAAATACTTTCGTGACCGTCTCTTCACGAGGCGGTCACTTTTTAACTCATTTATCCCCAAAAAATTTGCATTTTTCCGGCGAATATAACAACTTTTCCTCAAACACCTATTCACCGCTTCGTTGTGCTATACTAAAACTGTAAACTTGTACATCTGCCCGCCATACTGTGATAAGGAGGTCATATCATGCACAGAGTAAAACGTATCGTCGCATTTCTCGTTTCTGTCATTCTGCTGTTGCTTCTCCTGTGTGCCTGCAGCAATAAGGCCTCATACCTGTCGGATCTGGATGACGGCGCGCTGCGCCGATATATGGTCAATTGCGGTATCACGGTTCCCGAAACCGTGGAAATGAGCACCGTCCGTGGAATGCTGGCCGAGCTGGAGGAGGACACGGATCACCCCGCTCCCGTTCTGGGCTGGACCGTTATGGTAGATCTCTATGAAGATCTCCGCAGCGCTGTCATCGCCTACGAATCGCAAAGAACATAAACAGGAAAAACGCTCCCATCCTCGCAGTGAGAATGGGAGCGTGTTGATTTTTCTCTTTATCTCCGCCCCAGCTTGCCCCAGAATCGGAAGGTCAGCGGCCACACGGCACCGGCGAAAAACACAATCAGACCGTAGCGCACCGCGTTGGCCACGCCCTCGTGTCCCAGCAGAGCGATCAGCGGCGCCTTCAGCCCCGACTTGATGGCCAGCACAAGAGCAAGACCGCCCGCGATCTTGATCACCTGTACCAACCAGTCGGCTTTGGGGTCAAAGCGAATGGATCTGTGCTCCACCCACCATGCCGCCAGCATACCCAGCGTGGCACCCACAAACTTCCATGCGCTGGAGATAGCGTGGGCCAGATTGTCCGCGTCCACATCTGCCGGGAAATCGTGCAGCAGCAGGAAGACCAGAAACGCGCCGCTGCCCAGAATCATCGCCAGAAGAACAGCGGCCATCCGCCCGGGCTTTTCGTCGGAGCGCTCCATAATGGGCCAGAGTACCAGCACCAATACCGTTCCGATGGCCACAGACACACCCACATCCAGCGGCGTGTGCACGCCCAGATACAGCCGCGAGAAAGAAACCAGCAGCGCAATGACGATCAGCACCCATCGCAGCCACTTCACCTTCGTCATCCGGGCCATGCCGCCGAAAGTGCCCACGGCACTCTGGGTATGTCCGCTGGGGAAGGAATAGCCGGTGGCCGCCTCCCGGGCACTCTCCACGATCTGAAAATCAGGATCCAGCACCCAAGGCCGGGGAATTCGGAAGGTGATCTTCAAAAACTGGTTGGTCAAGGCGCCGAAGAAACCCACGCACAAAAGATAGTATCCACCTTTTTTGCTGATGCACCAGAACACCACGATGGCCGCCACCATGAAGATAGTCTCCTCGCCCAGTCGGGTGATGGTCTGCATCACTGCATCCAACGCCGGATTGCGAATTTCCTGCAGGGCATATAAAAGCTGCATATCCATGCCTCCTATGCGAAATTTCTAACCATAGTTTACTATATTTCACTCCCTCTGGCAAGAGCGGCGTTGCAATCGCTCACCGCGCCGTGCTATACTGAAAAAAACAACACAAGGAGATGCT
>JAZKYM010000048.1:0-22676 GCA_045612165.1 Vescimonas sp. | reverse complement strand
TGCCAATACTGCTTTGCCGCCTGCTCGGTTTTATTCTCACCGTATGCATAATAAGTGGTGTCACCCAATTCTTCCGGCAAATACCGCTGCGGCACATAGTGGTTGGGATAGCTATGGGGATACTTATAAGTCGGTATCTTGCCTGTGCCAGCACTGTCTGCATGCACGTTTTTCAGGTGACGCGGAATTTCCCCCATACGCCCACTTTCAATGTCAGCCATCGCTGCAATGATCGCGTCATGAGCAGAGTTGGACTTTGGCGCAGTGGCAAGCATAATCGCAGCCTCCGCAAGCGGCAGCCTGGCTTCCGGTAAACCGATCTGCAGTGCCGCATCCACGCAGGCCTTTGTTACCACAATTGCCTGCGGATAGGCAAGTCCGATATCCTCCGCAGCAATCACCAACAAGCGACGGCAAGGAGATACCAAGTCACCGGCCACCAAAAGACGCCCCAAATAATAGACAGCTGCATCAGGATCCGAACCGCGAATCGACTTCTGCAGCGCCGAAAGGAGATCGAAGTGCTCATCACCTTCCCGATCATAACGCATAGCACTGCGCTGAGCTAACTGTAAGGCGTCAATCCTTGTCACCTTCAGCACGCCGTCACAAGGCCGTGCAGACTGATAAAGCAGCTCCACCGTGTTGATGGCCTTGCGTACATCACCGCCGCAAGCGCGAGCTACCGTTAAAGCAACATCGTTGTCCCACGTAAAAGGCAGCGCGCTGCGCCGAGATACAATACCAAGCGCACGCTCCACCGCAGGAACGGTCTCCTCAGCCGTAAGCGGCTTAAATTCAAACACCGTGCTGCGAGAGAGCAGCGCATTATAGACATAGAAATACGGATTTTCGGTGGTGGACGCAATCAGCGTGATTTTGCCGTTCTCCATAAACTCCAGCAGGCTCTGCTGCTGCTTCTTATTGAAGTATTGGATCTCATCCAAATATAACAGCACACCATTCGGCGCCATCATGGTATCAACGTCAGCAATCACGTTTTTGATGTCCTGCAACGAGGCAGTCGTGGCGTTGAGATGGTACAGCGCCTTCTCCGTTTTCTTGGCAATGATGTTGGCAATTGTCGTCTTGCCCGTACCAGACGGGCCGTAGAAAATCAAATTTGCCTCTGCACCACTTTCAATCAGACGGCGCAGCATGGCGCCTTCTGCCAGCAAGTGCTTTTGTCCGGCCACTTCATCCAGACTCTGCGGTCTGATTTCATCAGCAAGGGGTCTCATGCGCGCCCTCCTCCCATTCAATGATATATTACTATACCATATGTCGCCTGAATTTGCATCCCTTAATTGCAATTTTTCCTCCGCTTTAGTATAATACTTTTCGAGGTGAAGTACATGAAATCTCCATCCGAAATCAATGCCATTATTGAAGGGCTGAAAGTTCTCTATCCCGATGCCGAGTGCTCTTTGGACTATCAAAAGGACTATGAGCTGCTGTTTTCTGTACGACTGGCTGCGCAGTGCACCGACGCACGGGTAAATCTTGTCACCCCTGCGCTCTTTGCCAGATATCCCACTTTAGAAGCCTTCGCCGCCGCTGATGTGGACGAAGTTGGCCAGTACGTTCATTCCACCGGCTTCTGGCGCGCCAAGGCCCGTGATATGGTCGCCTGCGCTCAGATGCTGCTGGAACGCTTTGACGGCAAAGTTCCTGACAATATGGAAGATCTTCTCAGCTTACCGGGTGTAGGACGAAAAACGGCCAACCTGATTCTGGGTGATATCTACGGTCAGGAAGGATATGTCTGTGACACCCACTGCATCCGTATCACCGGAAGGCTCGGTATTACCGACGGCAGCAAAGATCCCGTAAAGGTGGAGATGCAGCTGAGAAACTGTATCTCTCCGGAGGAGTCCAACGATTTCTGTCACCGCATGGTGCTCCACGGGCGCGCTCTGTGTATGGCCCGTGCACCGCAGTGCGATAGCTGTCCGCTGCGTCCTCTGTGCGATCACTGGACGGGTCACGAATAAGTACATCAAGTGTCTGTCGCAAGACAGGCACTTTTTGCTTTTGTCGGCATAGAATAGACCAACAAGCAAACGCAGGAGGTATATTATGAAGCACAATGACGTGATGGCCCATTTGCACCAGGATCCGTCGGCGGCCCAGCGTGTCATGCAATCACCGGATGGGCAGGCTCTGATGCAAATGCTCTCCGGCACCGATGGCGGTGCAAAGTTGCAGCAGGCGATGACACAAGCTTCATCCGGTAATACGGCACAATTGGCCGAAATGATCCGGCAAGTCATGCAAAGTCCCGAAGGCGCATCACTGGTACGAAATCTGGGCAGCAGCTTTTTGAAATGAAAGGAGTGTCAGCAGCGTGTCGGAACTGGATGAAAAGCTGAATGCGCTGCTGGCCGATCCCGGCAAAATGGCGCAGGTCATGCAGCTGGCCCAACACCTGTCAGGCAGTTTTGGGGCTACTGCATCAGCAGCTCCTTCCCCTCCACCGTCTCCTCCGCCTCATCAGTCTGCTTCACCACCGCTTGATGGTGTGGACCTCTCTTCCCTATTGCGTTTTTTGCCGCTCATCCAGGAATTGAACCATCCCAATCAGCAGGCAGCGCAGCTTTTGGGTGCTCTGCGCCCCTTTCTGCGGCCAGAAAAGCAGGATAAAATCCAACGGGCAGTTCAGCTGGCGCGGCTGATTCATATTGGTAAGAAAGCGCTGACGGAAATGGGAGGACCGGGCAATGTATAACCGCTATATTCGCAACGATGATAGCCAGTACGCCCGGCAATCGCATCCGGAAACGCGCCGCGAGAGTCCGCCGCCCCATCCCCCATCCCAGCCTGAGGCACCGCCGCACCATCACGAACCACCACCTCCGCCGCCAAAGGGAGGTGGACAGATCCCCCTGCTATCCGGCATTCTGGACAAATTGCATCTTGGTGATATCGATATTGGCGATCTTCTTCTATTACTTCTTCTGTTCCACCTATTTAAAGAGAACGGTGACGAGGAGCTGCTGATCGCCATTGGACTACTGTTGATATTGTGAAAGAACAGGGCACGACTCTGTTCTTTTTCTTCTTTTCATGTTATACTTGAAAAAAATCACTCTGCAACGGAGAGGAAAAAGCATGCAGATCATTAACTTGACAGACCAGCAGGTTTCCCAGTTGGAAAATCTGCTGGAAGAATACGACAACGCACATATGGGACACCGGATGAACGGTAACATCAGCCTTGGCATCATGAACGAGGGCCAGCTGATTGCCGGTTTGGACGCCTGCATGACGGCGTATAAGATTCTCTACGTATCTACTGTTTTTGTAGAAGCCGCCTTTCGCCGCCACGGATATGGAAAAACCCTGATGACGGCGTTGGAACATCGGGCCAGAGCGTTAGGCGCCAATATGATTCGACTCGACACGTTCGATTGGCAGGGAAAATCTTTCTACGAGTCTCTGGGCTACGAAATTGTGGGAAAGTACGAGAACGCCGAGGACGGTTTTACCGAGTATTTCTTTCTAAAGCGCCTTTAATATTAAGAGAAGCACCGCCTTCGCGGTGCTTCTCTTATTCTTTCCGTTCACTTTTCAAATATTTCCAGAGAAATACGCCGCCAAGGGCAGCATCGGCAAGCGCCAGCAGCACCAAATGGATACTCATGCAGTCAATGGCCGCAATCAGGAACGCAAAAGCAGCGAGAACAAAGGCAAAACTGGCAATCAAAAATCCCTTCTGCCCCTTTCTTTCCTTTTCCGGCTGCATCTGCACTGCCTCTTTTGCCGGCGGTACTTCTTCCTGCTCCATATCACCCTCACGCAGCAGCCAGTCAATGGATACACTGAAGAGGTCGCTGAGTTTCAAAAGATTGGGCGCATCAGGCAGTGTGGTACCCAGTTCCCAGCGCGAGATCGCCTGACGGGATACATCCAGCCGGTCAGCCAGTTCTTCCTGAGACATACCGGCCTTCTTGCGCAGCGCTATCAACTTCTCTTCAAATTTCATGAAGGTTACTCCCCTTTCCGATGGGAATATCATAGCAAAACCGCCACCGCTCGTCTACCACGGGCACATAGCAATTCCGCAACTGAATGTAACATAACAAAAGAGAGATGGAATTACTCCATCTCTCTTTTTAATTGCGGCATTTTAGCCCTTCAGGCTCTCCTCAACAGCAACAGCCACGGCGACGGTAGCACCGACCATGGGGTTGTTGCCCATGCCCAGGAAGCCCATCATCTCAACGTGAGCGGGAACGGAAGAAGAACCGGCGAACTGAGCGTCGCTGTGCATACGACCCATGGTATCGGTCATGCCGTAGGAAGCGGGACCGGCAGCCATGTTGTCAGGATGCAGGGTACGGCCGGTACCACCGCCGGAAGCGACGGAGAAGTACTTCTTACCCTGCTCGATGCACTCCTTCTTGTAAGTGCCGGCAACGGGATGCTGGAAACGGGTGGGGTTGGTGGAGTTACCGGTGATGGAAACATCCACACCCTCCAGGTGCATGATGGCCACGCCCTCGCGAACATCGTCAGCGCCGTAGCAGCGGACGTTGGCACGCTCGGTCTCACTGTAGCGGATCTCACGAACCACGTTGACAGCGCCGGTAGCATAGTCAAACTGAGTCTGGACATAGGTGAAGCCGTTGATACGGCTGATGATCTGAGCGGCATCCTTGCCCAGACCATTCAGGATCACGCGCAGGGGCTCCTTACGGGCCTTGTTAGCGTTTCTGGCGATACCGATAGCGCCCTCGGCGGCGGCAAAGGACTCGTGGCCAGCCAGGAAGGCGAAGCACTTAGCATCCTCGCTCAGCAGCATGGCGCCCAGATTGCCGTGGCCCAGACCGACCTTGCGGTCCTCAGCGACGGAGCCGTCGATGCAGAAAGCCTGCAGGCCAACACCGATCATCTTGGCGGCCTCAGCAGCAGTCTTCACACCGGACTTCAGAGCGATAGCAGCGCCCACGGTGTAAGCCCAGCAAGCGTTTTCAAAGCAGATGGGCTGAATATTCTTGGTGATCTCATAAGGATCGAAACCCTTAGCCTGGCAGATCTCGCGGCACTCCTCCACGGAGTTGATGCCGTACTGAGCGAGGACGCCGTTGATCTTATCGATTCTTCTTTCGTAGCTTTCAAACAGTGCCATTATCTCGTCCTCCTCTTATTCGTGGCGGGGGTCAATATACTTGGCGGCGCCGTCGAACTGACCGTAGCGGCCCTTGGCCTTCTCGATCGCAACGTTGGCGTCATCGCCCTTCTTGATGAAGTCCATCATCTTGCCCAGGCTGATGAACTCATAGCCGATGATCTCGTCGTTGGCGTTCAGAGCCACGCGAGTGACGTAACCCTCGGCCATTTCCAGATAGCGGGGGCCCTTTTCCTTGGTGGCAAACATGGTGCCAACCTGGCTGCGCAGACCCTTACCCAGGTCTTCCAGAGAAGCGCCCACGGACAGGCCGCCCTCGGAGAAAGCAGACTGGGTACGACCGTAGACGATCTGCAGGAACAGTTCGCGCATAGCGGTGTTGATAGCGTCGCACACCAAGTCGGTGTTCAGAGCCTCCAGCAGAGTCTTGCCGATGAGGATCTCGGAAGCCATAGCAGCGCTGTGGGTCATACCGGAGCAACCGATGGTCTCCACCAGAGCCTCTTCAATGATGCCGTCCTTCACGTTCAGGGTCAGCTTGCAGGCGCCCTGCTGAGGAGCGCACCAGCCGATACCGTGGGTGAAGCCGGAGATATCAGAAATTTGCTTAGCCTGAACCCACTTGCCCTCCTCGGGAATGGGAGCCGGACCGTGATAAGCGCCCTTGGCAACGGGGCACATATGCTGAACCTCGGTCGTATAGATCATGATGACGATTTCCTTTCTCTATTGTATTTTGAGGATCAATCTTCTTACGTTATTATTATAACAAAGCCGCAAAAACTTTGCAATAAACAGGCCAGTTGTTCCATGCAGTAAATTCTGCCGGAAATGGCGATTTTTTTGGTAGATTTAACGGCAATCACTTAGCCACAAAGCCAATCTTGCGATAAACCTTGCTGAGGGTCTTGTTGGCCAGATACTGGGCATGAGCGGCGCCCTCTTTATAGACGCTCTCCAGATAGGCCTTATCCTTCATGATACGCTCGCTCTCCTCACGGATGGGACGCATCAGCTCCACCACAGCCTCGCCAACGGCAGGCTTAAAGACGCCGTAACCCTGACCGGCAAACTCGGCTTCTGCCTCTTCCATGGTCTTGCCGGTGGCGGTGCAGTAAATGGTCAGCAAGTTGGAAATACCGGCCTTATTGACCTTGTCGTACTTCACGGCCATTTCACAGTCGGTAACAGCACGCTTAAACTTGCGCATGATATCCTCAGGTTTATCCATCAGGAACACGCAGCCGTCAGGATCGGACTTGCTCATCTTGTTCTCGGGGTTGCCCAGACTCATAACGCGGGCGCCCATCTTGGGGATAAAGGACTCAGGCACAGTAAACGTATCGCTATACACACCGTTGAAACGCTGGGCGATATCGCGGCACAGCTCCACATGCTGGCGCTGATCCTCACCCACGGGCACCAGATCAGCCTGATACAGCAGAATATCGGCTGCCATCAGCACGGGATACGTAAAGAGACCCGCAGTAATGTTGTCGGCATGCTGCTGGCTCTTGGCCTTGAACTGGGTCATGCGGCTCAGCTCACCAAACTGGGTATAGCAGCCCAGAACCCAACCCAGCTCCGCATGCTGAGGCACGTGGCTCTGGATAAACATAATATTCTTCTTGGGATCCAGACCGCAGGCAATATACTGAGCCAGCTGAGACACACTGCGGCGGCGCAGCGTAGCCGGATCCTGACGCACGGTGATCGCGTGCATATCCACGATGCAATACAGGCACTCGTACTCCTCCTGCAGGGCGACCCAGTTCTTGATGGCACCCATATAAGAGCCAAGCGTCAGCTCACCGCTGGGCTGAATGCCGCTGAAAATCCGCTTTTTCTTGATGATATTCTCTTCCATTATGAACAACCTCGCCTTCTGTGATACCTCATAATCACGGTATACAGCACTCTTGGGCGCTTCCGAAGTGACACGCCCATAAAATCATCTTATATTACCATGCTTCCACGAAAAAAGCAACTAAGGACCGGAAGATTATTGACTTTCTCTTTCATTCACTTATAATATATTTGTAAAAATTTTGCATACGATGCAATCTGTTAATACAGGAGGATTCAACGATGACTGTTGACCGTCAATATTTTCTCGATATGGAGGCAAAAATCCCTCACGGCAAAGTGCGTACTCGCTTTGCTCCCTCCCCCACCGGCTATATGCACGTGGGTAACCTGCGCACCGCGCTTTACACTTGGCTGATCGCACGCAACAACGGCGGCACCTTTATTCTGCGCATTGAAGACACCGATCAGGGCCGTCTGGTAGATGGCGCTGTGGATGTGATCTATCGCACCATGGCTGAGTGCGGTCTGACGCACGACGAAGGCCCCGATGTGGGCGGCCCTGTGGCTCCTTATATCCAGTCTGAGCGCCGCGACACTTACGGCAAGTATGCCAAGCTCTTGGTGGAGCTGGGCCACGCCTACTATTGCTTCTGCGAAAAGAGCGAGTCCGAAGAGGATTCCGGTGAGTTTGACCGCGCCGCCGATCCTTGCCGCGATCTGAGCGCCGAGGAAGTGGCCGCTAAGCTGGCCGCCGGCCTGCCCTATGTCATCCGTCAGCGGATTCCCGAAGGCACCACCACCTTCCACGATGCTATCTTCGGTGATATCACGGTGGATAACAGCACGCTGGACGATCAGGTTCTGCTCAAGCGCGACGGTCTGCCCACCTACAACTTTGCCAATGTCATCGATGACCATCTGATGGGCATCACTCACGTGGTACGCGGCAGCGAGTATCTCTCCTCCGCACCCAAGTACAATCTGCTGTACGAGGCCTTCGGCTGGGAGATCCCCACCTATGTGCATTGCAGCCCCGTGATGCGCGATCAGCAGCACAAGATGTCCAAGCGCCACGGCGATCCGTCCTATGAGGATCTGAAGGCACAGGGCTATCTGACCGAAGCTATCCTGAACTATGTGGCTCTGCTGGGCTGGTCTCCCAAAGGCGAGCAGGCTGAACAGGAAATCTTTACTCTGAACGAGCTTGTAAAGGCGTTTGACATGACAGGCATTTCCAAGTCTCCTGCTATCTTTGACCGCGCTAAGCTGGATCATTTCAACGCTGTTTATCTGCGCAGCATGACCCCCGAGGCCTTTGCCAAGGTTGCCGAGCCCTATATCCGCCAGAGCGTAAAGGACGAGCGTTATGACGCCGCTGCCATCGCCGCCGTGCTGCAGGCACGCTGCGAAAAGCTGACCGATATCCCCGAAAAGGTGGACTTCTTTGACCAGCTGCCCACCTATGATGTGGAATTCTTCACCAACAAGAAGTCCAAGACCAATCCCGAAGTCTGCATCAACATGCTCAGCGCCGCGATTCCTGCACTGGAAGCTCTGGAGCAGTGGACTAACGAAGCCATCCACGATGCACTGATCGGCCTTGCCCAGCAGTTGGAAGTGAAGAACGCTACTCTGATGTGGCCCGTCCGTATCGCAGCCGCCGGCAAGCTGGTAACTCCCGGCGGTGCTGTGGAGATCTGCCAGATCCTCGGCAAGGAAGAAACCCTGCGCCGTCTGCGCGCCGGTATGGCTATGCTGCAGGCATGAGCTGGTTAAAAGCGCAAAATCAAAAGACAAAGCAGTTCATCCGCGGTGAGTTTTCGCCCCAGCTTTGGATGGCAGGCGTGTCGTTCGCGGTGTTGGCTGTGCTGGGATTTATCATCGGTTGTCTTTTTGATACATTCACCAATGATTTTATCAGCTTTTTTACCGGTAACCTCTCGGACAGTGGTGTAATTGATGCCGATGGCACGATTCATCTGATCCCCTTGCTGTTCAACAATCTGCGCGCCGCTGCTTTCACGATTCTTTACGGTTTCATCCCCTTCGTATTTCTTCCTGCATTGTCGCTCGGTATCAACGCCTTATTGATCGGTGTCTTTGCTGCATTTTATCTGACAAACGGATTATCCATGCTGTATTTCTTTGCAGCCATTATCCCCCACGGCATTTTCGAGTTCCCTGCACTGATCATTTCCATCGCATTGGGACTTCATCTGTGCCGGGTCATCAATGACTATGTGCGGCATAATACGAAAGGTGCAGTTAAAGATTGTCTGCATGGTATCCTGCGTGTCTTCTGTCTGCGTGCCGCGCCGCTTTTTATTGTTGCATCCTTGTTTGAATGTTTTGTCACCCCCTTTATTGTCAGTTTCATTTAACCCACCGCACTGCGTGGTGAAAGGAGTCCGTTATGGAAAATGTACCCAACATTCCCGAGCTGTTTGGCAGCATGGTATTTAATGACGAGCAGATGCGTCAGCGCCTTAATCCCAAGACTTACGCAGCTCTTCAGCAGTGTCTGGTACAAGGTATTTCCCTTGATTTATCATTGGCCACCGAAATCGCCGCTGTCATGAAGGACTGGGCAATTGAGAAAGGCGCCACTCACTATACCCATTGGTTCCAGCCCATGACGGGCTTTACAGCCGAAAAGCACGACAGTTTCATTGCACCTGCCGGCAAGGACAAGATCATCATGGAGCTTTCCGGCAAGGAGCTCTCTCGCGGTGAGGCAGATGCCTCGTCCTTCCCTTCCGGCGGTCTTCGCGCAACGTTTGAAGCGCGCGGCTATACGGCATGGGACCCCACGTCTTACGCTTTCGTGAAGGACAGAACTCTCTACATCCCCACGATCTTTTGCTCCTATAGCGGTGATACACTGGACAAGAAGACGCCTTTGCTGCGCTCGATGAAGCTGCTGGATCGCCAGTGCATCCGTATTCTGCGCCTGTTTGGTAATACCGAGGCCTCCCACGTTATCCCTCAGGTCGGTCCCGAGCAGGAGTATTTCCTCATCGATAAAGAAGTCTACAAACGCCGCAAGGACCTGCAGTTCTGTGGCCGCACCCTCTTTGGCGCTAAGCCCCCTAAGGGGCAGGAGTTGGATGACCATTACTATGGTGCCATCAAGCCCCGGGTTGCAGCTTTCATGCACGAGCTGGACAAGGAACTGTGGAAAGTCGGCGTCTTAGCCAAAACCGAGCACAACGAGGCCGCACCTGCCCAGCACGAAATCGCACCTATTTACACCGATGCCAATACGGCCTGCGACCATAACCAGCTGATTATGGAGCTCTTAAAGCGCGTGGCTGACCGTCATGATCTGGTATGCCTTCTTCACGAAAAGCCCTTTGACGGCGTCAACGGCAGCGGTAAGCACAACAACTGGTCTCTTTCTACCAATACCGGCGAGAATCTCCTGAAACCCGGCCGCACGCCCAGCCAGAACGCACAGTTCCTTCTGTTCCTGGCTGCCTTTATCAAGGGTGTGGATGAGTATCAGGAAATGCTGCGCTGCTGCGTATCCTATCCCGGCAACGATCACCGTTTGGGCGGTTACGAAGCACCACCTGCCATTGTGTCTATCTTCCTGGGCGCAGAGCTGAACGCGATTCTTGAGTCCATCATCGCCGGTCGCGATTATGTGGATATTTCCAAAAAGAAGCTGGAGATCGGCGTTGACACGCTGCCGGAAATTCCTCAGGACACGACTGACCGCAACCGTACCTCTCCCCTTGCCTTTACCGGTAACAAGTTTGAGTTCCGCATGCTGGGTTCCTCTCAGTCCATCGCCAGTCCCAACGTGGTGTTTAACACCATTATGGCCGAAGAATTGAGTCGTTTTGCCGACTATTTGGAGCGCAGCGAGAATTTCCGTGAGGATCTGGCTACGCTGCTGCAGGATACCTTCAAGGCGCATCAGCGCATCATCTTTGACGGTAACGGCTACGGCGAAGCTTGGATTGAAGAGGCCGAACGCCGTGGACTTTCGAATCTGCGTGATACGGTGGACTGCATGCCTGCCTATATTGATCCCAAGAATGTGGAACTGTTCACCAAGCACGGGATCCTCACCAAGGCGGAAATGCATGCGCGCTACGAGATCCATCTGGAAAACTACTGCAAAGTTACCACCATTGAAGCCAACACGCTGCTGGAGATGGCACAGCGTTCGATCTTGCCGGCAGTTCTCCGTTACTCCGACGATCTGGCCGGTACGATCCTGCGCAAGCGTCAGGCAATGGTCGGCTCCTGCTGCGCTGAAGAAAAGCTGTTGGCGCACGTCTCCGCTCTTTCTGACCAGCTGTACGAACAGTGCGATGCTCTGAAAGATGCACTGGCGAATGCTCCGGCCAGTGATGGCGGCATTGATGCTGCGCGGTACTTCCGCGACACCGTATTTGCCTGCCAGAGCACGATCCGCCGCATCGTCAGCGAACTGGAGAGCTGCACCGCCGCCTCCCACTGGCCTTTCCCGACTTACGCAGATATTCTTTTCTCCGTATGACAAACAGCCGCAAGCATTTGCTTGCGGCTGTTTTCTTTCTTATCGTTGGCATTGACGCTGCCTAAAAAAACATTTATAATTGAGAAAACTGACAGGAGGTCGTTTCAAATGCTTTCTACTATTTCTGACATTCGTACCGCCGCCAAGGAGGGAACTCCCGGCGTAATTGCCGTTGCCGCCGCCCACGATGATGTTGTGATTGAGTCCATTGTTGCCGCGCGGAATGAAGGCCTCATAACGCCCATTCTGGTTGGCCATGTGGACGAGATCTGCAAGCTGCTGCGTCAATTCGGTGCAGACCCCAGCGAGTATGAAATCATCGAAGGCGGCGAGGACACCGATTGTGCCGCAAAAGCTGTTGCCCTGTGCGCAGAGGGAAAGGCCGACTTTTTGATGAAAGGTATCATCGGTACTGCCGACATCATGCGTGCCGTCTTCAAAAAAGAAGGTGGTCTGCGTACCGGCCGCCTGACTTCCCATGTGATGCTCTGTGAACTTCCCGAATACGGAAAGTTTCTGGTTATGACCGACTGCGGCCTGAATACCTTCCCCACGCTGGAGCAAAAGGCCGAAATTCTGGAGAACGCCGCTATGGTCCTGCAGGCTCTTGGTTATGAGAAGATTTATGCTTCCTGCATCTGCGGCGCCGAAACCATCAATCCCAAGATCCAGTCCACCGTGGATGCCGATGCGCTGAGCAAGATGACTGACCGTTGGGCAAAGTACAACATGACCGTCCTCGGCCCCATTGCGCTGGATCTTGCCACCAGCAAGGAAGCTTGCCTGCACAAACGCTATCATGCGGAAGGTGCCGGTGAAGCGGATCTGCTGCTGGTCCCCAACTATGAGGCCGGCAATGTTCTTTATAAAACTGCCTCCATTTTTGGCGGTGCCCGCGGTGCCGGTAATATTGTCGGTGCTAAGGTGCCGATTGTGCTTGTGTCCCGTTCCGACAGTGCTGATACCAAGCTCTCCTCTATCGCTTTGGGCCGTGTGCTGGCAGCCAGAATGAAATAAATTCCACAGGAGGATCCCATTATGGTCAATCAGATTTGTCATCAGTTGGGCACAGCTCCCTCTATCATCCGCGAACTATTTGCTTACGGACTTCAGCAAGCCGCTGTTGTGGGTAAAGAAAATGTCTTTGACTATTCTCTTGGCAATCCCAGCATTCCTGCGCCAAAATCTGTGAATCGCGCTATCTGCGATATTTTAGCCGACACGGACTCCATTCAGATTCACGGCTACTCCATGGCTGCCGGCTTTGCAGGTGCACGACAGGCCATCGCAAACAATCTCAACAAGCGGTTTGGTCTGGATGTTCAAGCATCCGAGCTGTTCCTTACTTGCGGCGCTGCACCGGCTTTGCTTTCAGTCATTAAGGCGCTGACCGTGGATGCTGACAGCGAGATCATGGCGGTTGCTCCCTTCTTCCCCGAGTATCGGCCCTTCGTCGAATCCAACGGTGCCAAACTCGTTGTTGTACCGGCCGACACCACTGCTTTCCAGATCGACATGGCCGCTTTGGAAGCGCGTATTACCTCCCACACGCAGGCTATTATCATCAACTCCCCCAACAACCCTTCCGGCGTTGTCTATACGCGCCAGACGCTGCAGGCGCTGGCAGGTATTTTGAATGCCAAGAGTGCGCAGTACGGGCATCCCATTTACATTATCGCCGATGAGCCCTACCGTGAATTGGTATATGGCAATGTCGAAGTTCCCTTCATTCCCACCATCTATCCCGACACCATTGTTTGCTACTCCTATTCCAAGTCCTTGTCTCTGCCCGGTGAGCGCATCGGTTATGTTTATGTCCCTGACTTCGCTGCCGATAGTGCTGCGGTATATGCTGCTGTTGCCGGCGCTGCACGTTCTATGGGCCACGTCTGCCCTCCCACGCTGATGCAGCTGGTGATTGAGCGCTGTGCCGATGAGATGCCGGATCTGGCAGCTTATGACGCCAACCGGACGCTTCTGTATAACGCGCTGACCGAGATGGGTTATAGCTGCGCAAAGCCGGACGGCGCTTTCTACCTTTTTGTTAAGGCTCCGAACGGTGACGCCGTGGCATTCTCCCAAAAG
Organism: Vescimonas sp.; assembly: GCA_045612165.1. Taxonomy (GTDB): domain Bacteria; phylum Bacillota; class Clostridia; order Oscillospirales; family Oscillospiraceae; genus Vescimonas. Next base: position 9,141 of record JAZKYM010000048.1, on the reverse strand, counting down.
GCAAAGTGGGAGCACAATCTTCTGGTTGTACCCGGTGAAGGTTTTGATTGCCCCGGCTATCTGCGCCTTTCCTACTGCGTCAGCGGCGATATGATCCGCCGTTCTCTGCCTGCATTCCAGGCGATGATCGATAGCTTTCGCTAATTAAGATAGCGGCACGGTTTTCCGTGCCGCTTTTTCTGTCACAACTCCCTATTGCATTCTGCCAATATTCTCTCTATAATAGCAAATATGTTGATTACGAAAGAGGTGTTTGCGCTATGAGCAAAGTCTACATTCCCGAAGGCTACAAGACGCCGCTCTCCGTGTATGAGATGCAGCGTGCCATTGAATTCATCAAGAGCAATTTTCAGGTGAATCTGGGCAATGCGCTGAATCTGCGTCGTGTGTCTGCTCCCCTGTTTGTTGATGAAAATTCGGGTCTGAATGACAACCTCAATGGCACGGAGCGCCCTGTTCAGTTTGATGTTCCCGATGTAGAGGCCAACGCTCAGGTCGTTCACTCTCTGGCTAAGTGGAAGCGTCTTGCCCTCAAGCGCTATGAGTTCCATGAGGGCAAGGGTCTGTTCACCGATATGAACGCAATCCGTCGCGATGAAGAAGTGGACAACATTCACTCCATCTACGTCGATCAGTGGGACTGGGAGAAGATTATTTCCCGTGAGGACCGTACGGTTTCCTATCTTAAACAGGCTGTTCGCGCCATCGTCGGTGCCGTCTGCGAGACGAACGAAGCCCTACAGATTGCTTTCCCCAGCCTTCACACTAAGCTGGATCGCGACGTTTTCTTCATCACTTCTCAAGAACTGGAAGATCTTTACCCCGACCTGACTCCTAAGGAGCGTGAAAATACCATCTGCCGCGAGCATCACACAGTGTTCCTCATGCAGATCGGCGGCAAACTGAAGCGCTCCGGTAAACCCCATGACGGCCGCGCTCCTGACTATGATGACTGGCAGCTCAACGGTGATATTCTGATGTGGAATGAAGTGCTCGGTCACGCCTTTGAGATCTCCTCTATGGGTATTCGCGTGGACGAGGAATCTATGGATCGCCAGCTGCGCGAGCGTGGCTGCGATGACCGCCGCGAGCTTCCCTTCCACAAGATGCTGCTTGACGGTCAGCTGCCGCTGACGATTGGCGGCGGTATCGGTCAGTCCCGTCTGTGCATGCTGATGATCGCCACCTGTCACATTGGCGAGGTGCAGGCCAGCCTCTGGGATAAGGACACCATCAACGCCTGCGAAAAGGCCGGCATCATGCTTCTGTAAATGTGAAAGGCGCCATCTGATCGATGGCGCCTTTTTTCTTTACTGTTCCGTATTCGTTTCGTCAAAGCTGAGGCTAAGTTCTTCCAGCTTCCACTGCATCTGATCAAAAGCAGAAAAATCCGTTTGAGCCACAGCATACTGTGCTGCCTGCAATTTCTGTGCAAATTGCTCACTGAGCTGGCTGAATTGATTCTTCGCCTGCTCACACCAAGCCTTCTGCTCGCTTATTATCTGCCGAAGCTGTGCGATCGCCGCTGCGCGGAACTCCTCCGTCCGGCGGTGGGCGCTGATCTCGATTTCCGCAATGTGATCACGCAAAGACTGATAATCTGCCGCCTGCTGACGGAGGGTATCCGACTCTTCTTCCATCTGGCGCAGCTTTGCAGTCAGCTCCACAACCTGAGCCAGCAATGCGGCGGCCTGTTCCGCCTGCTCGGAACGATCCTTAAACTCGCTTCGCATCAGAAGAAGCTCAGATTCCATATTTTGGTTTTTCTTCAGCAGAGATTCATTTTCACATTCCAGTGCTGCGATCCGCTCACTGCTCTCCCGGGAGCTTTTTTCAATAAAGGAAACGACGTCCTGACGGTCAAAGCCGCCAAAGAGACATGTCTTAAAGTTTGCGCTCATAGCAAAACCTCCGCAAAACATTACTTTTCTCTCCTACCATAGCACAGAAATCGACAAATGACAAGGGCGAAAAATTTTTTGAAAAAATTAAAATTTCCTCTTGCATTTTCATTTTCTATGTGTTAATATGATTAAGCTGTCTGTGAGACACGCGCCGTTAGCTCAGCTGGATAGAGCGTCTGGCTACGGACCAGAAGGTCAGGAGTTCGAATCTCTTACGGCGTGCCAAAGCCCTGCGTCAAATGATGCGGGGCTTTGTTTTTTTTCATTTTTCTTCCAATATAAGGTAAAAGAGGAGTGGTAATCACCACTCCTCTTTTTCACTCAATCAATCGCCACCAGATCGCCTAATACCACATAGCGAGCATCGTCATACTCATAAGTACAGGTAGACAACGTCACCATACGGCCTGTCGGCCAAGACAGTTCTGCATCAAACGTGGAGTTATAGACGCAATTACGAATCGCCTCGTCACTGGGGTTCAAACTATAGATATCTGCAATGCTGTCCACAATGCATCCGGCAAACAGGTCTAGGCGATAGGTCTGATCCGGTGTATAGATATACATGCGCGGATGTGCATCATAGAAACTCTGCCGTTTATAATTAATGACTTCGCCAAACATCGCACCCGTTTTCATGTGGTGTCCATAGATCAGCGTATTTTCATCGCTGAAATCGCTGTCATTACGATAATCCATGAAAATCGTGCCGTTTACATTCCAACTGCCATCCAGCAGGCGATAAAGATAATAATCGTTGTCGTATCCTTGAACGATAGGGTAATTGATCTGCGTATCGGGACAGTAAATCCAGGCTACAATATCCTCGTTCAGTTCCCACAACGATTCAAAATCAACTTTAATCGATTCCGGGTCACCCGATACAACCAAGTTGTTGGATTCTTCATTTTCATTTTCAATGCCCACGAATTGGGACATCTCCGACAGCAAACGGTCACTGCGCACCTTGGCAATCCAGTAATCCACTAACTTATATGCCGAAAATGCGAACACACCAATCAGCACGACCAGCGCCGCATAGAAGAAAACTTTTTTGACTTTCATTTCTGTCCTCCAAAAGGAAATTACTTTGTCAGTATAGCAGATTTCTCGTTATCATGCAAGGCATACCTTACACAGATCAGAAAATGCAAATTTTTCTTTACTAAAGTTCGCGATTGAGGTAAAATAAACTAAATTGCGGAAAGGAACAATTTATTATGATCTACTTCAACAGTGATTATTTAGAGGGTGCTCACCCTGCCATTATGGATCGCCTGCTGCAAACCAACATGGAGCAGACCATCGGCTACAGCTGCGATGAATACTGCGAAGCTGCCCGTGAAAAGATTAAGCTTGCCTGCCAGGCCCCTGATGCCGATGTTCACTTTCTTGTTGGCGGCACCCAGACCAATACCACTGTGATTGCCTCTATTCTGCGCCCTTATCAAGGTGTTCTGACTGCCGTTAGCGGTCACATCAATTGCCATGAAACCGGCGCGATCGAATCTACCGGCCATAAGGTCATCGCTCTGGACAGTGATGACGGCAAGATTACCGCCAAGCAGGTTGAGGACTATTATCTGTGGCAGCAGAATGACGAAAGCGTTGAGCACATTGTGCAGCCCGGTATGGTTTATATCTCCCATCCTACCGAAGGCGGCACGCTGTACAGCAAGGCTGAGTTGACCGAAATGTATGAGACCTGCCGCAAGCACGGTCTTCCCCTCTTTATTGACGGTGCTCGTCTGGGCTATGGTTTGACTTCCGATTCCTCCGACTTGACTCTGCCGGAGCTGGCACAGCTTTGCGATGTGTTCTACATCGGCGGCACCAAGATCGGTGCTCTGTTTGGCGAGGCAGTGGTGATCATGAACCCTGCTTTGAAAAAGGATTTCCGCTACATGATCAAGCAGCGCGGCGGCATGATGGCCAAGGGCCGTCTGCTGGGCATCCAGTTTGATGTCCTGTTCACGGACGATCTGTATCTGAAAATCGCACGTCATGCCAATGAGATGGCCTATCAGGTACGCGATATTTTCAAGTCCAACGGTTATGAGATGCTGTTTGAGTCGGATACGAACCAGCAGTATCCTATCATGTCGGACGAAGAGCTGGCTACAATCGGCAAAAACTTCGGCTACGAATATTGGACTCGCGTGGATGAAAGCCATTCCGGTGTTCGCTTCTGCTCCAGCTGGGCTACCACGCAGGAAAACGTTGATGCGCTGCGCAAGGCTGTTGCCGAGCTGAAGAAGTAATGCCTCTCCCCTTTTACATCAATCACAACGACGGAGGTTTTTATGTCCAAGATCTACGAAAGCAGAATTGCCGAAGCGCAGTTGCAGGAAGCCGGCCTTTTAGTTCAGGCTGCTGAGTCTGCAGTCAGCTTCTCCGGTATTTCCAACAATTCCAAAGAAACACAGGAAGGCGATTTGTTCATCTGCAAGGGCTTCGGCTTCAAACCCGAATATCTGCAGATTGCTATCAATCGTGGCGCTGTCTGCTACGTTGCCGAGCAGGAGATTCCCGGTGTTTCTCTGCCCTTCATCTGTGTCAGTGATTCCCGTAAAGCTCAGAGTGTTCTGGCTCGCTGGTTCTACGGTTTCCCCTCCGACTCCTTCAATCTGGTGGGCATCACCGGCACGAAAGGAAAAACCACCACCACCTATTTTACCCGCGGCGTCATGGATGCCATCGCCGGTCGTTCCACCGGTCTCATCTCCGGCATGGAGCGCTATGTAGGCGGCGAAGTGATTTCCTCTCACCTGACCACACCGGAGTCTCTGGAGATGCAGCAGCTTTTCGCCGAGGCACGCGACAATGGCATGCCTATCGTTACGGCCGAAATTTCCAGTCAGGCTTATAAAGTCGATCGTGTTTACAGCCAGCACTTCGATTACGGTATCTTCCTCAATATCGGTCCCGATCACATCTCCCCCCACGAGCATCCCACCATGGAAGACTATCTGATGTGTAAGGTAGCCCTCTTGGAGAACAGCGATGTAGCTATTATTTGCCGTGATACCGATTATTTCGATACTGTTTATGCAGCCGCGAAGGCCAAGTGCCAGCGCGTCTGTCTCATCGGCAAAGAAGATGACTGCGACTTCCGCTTCCACGACATTAAGAAGCTGCCCAGCGGCTACTCCTTCCTTGTCACAGAAAAAGAATCCGGTGAAACATACCCCTATTCTGTCGCTATGGACGGTCTTTTCAACATCAAGAATGCCGTTTGCGCCATCGCGGTGGGCCGTATGATGGGCGGTGCTCCGGAAGTCATCGCCAACGCTCTGTGCGACTTGGTGGTATCTGGACGCAGCGACGTGTATGTCGGCGGCGGTGTCACTGTTTTCATCAACTATATGCATAACGGTATCAGTTGCCAGGCAGTTCTGGAAGGCCTGCAACAGGATTATCCCGGTGCCTATATCACCGTTTTGATTGGCGTAGCCGGCCAGCGCTCTCCCCAGCGCGTTCAGGGTGTTGGCGAAGCTTGCGGCAAGTATGCCGACCGCATTTTCTTCACCGCCGATGACCCCGATCTGGAAGATCCCAGAGACATCGGTAATCGCCTTGCCAAGGCCGCCGGTGACACAAAGGCAAAGATCACCGTCGAACCCGATCGCGCCAAAGCGGTTGAGCAGGCCATTCTGGAAGCCCCCGAGGGGTCTCTCATCGTTCTGGGCGGCAAGGGCAGCGAAGATACTCAGCGCGTTAACGGTGTCTATGTTCCCTATGAATCCGATCCTGCTGTCACCCTGCGTGTCCTTCCCCTGCGCGAAAAGCTGAAGCACAACGCTTAATCCATTCAAAAAAGCTGTCTGCTGACGCAGACAGCTTTTTCGTCCATCAATAAAAACAACGCCGAAAGAACTTCTTTCGGCGTTGTTTTAAGTTTTACTTAGGCCTTGGGGCCGGCAGCAACGACCTCAGCGCTCATATGGGTATACTTCTTGAAGTTCTCCACAAAGCTCTTGGCCAGTTCCTGTGCCTTTGCCTGATAGGCAGCCTTATCTTCCCAAGTGTTCTCGGGGATCAGCAGTTCATCGGGAACACCGGCAACCTTGGTGGGGACGGCCACACCGAAGAAAGGATCGGTCACAAACTCGCCCTTCTCCAGATCGCCGTTGAGGGCAGCGGTAACCATGGCACGGGTGTAAGCCAGCTTGGTGCGCTTACCGGTACCGTTCCAACCAGTGTTGACCAGATACACGTTAGCGCCGGACTTCTCAACCTTGTCGGCCAGCATAGCAGCATAGACAGAAGGATCCAGAGGCAGGAAGGGCTCGCCAAAGCAGGTAGAGAAGGTAGGCACGGGAGAAGTAATACCGATCTCGGTACCGGCCAGCTTGGAGGTGAAACCGGAGACGAAGTAGTACATGGCCTGATTCTTATCCAGCTTGGAGATGGGAGGCAGCACGCCGTAAGCGTCAGCGGTCAGGAAGATCACCGTCTTGGGCACGCTGGCAGACATACCGGACAGCTCAGCGTTGTTGATATACTCGATGGGATAACCCACGCGAGAGTTCTCGGCCAGGGAATCATCATCAAAGTCGAACTCGCGAGTCTCAGGATCCATCACAACATTCTCTACCAGAGCACCGAACTTGATAGCGTTGTAGATATCGGGCTCCTTCTCGGCAGACAGGTTGATGCACTTGGCATAGCAGCCGCCTTCAAAGTTGAACACGGAGTCATCGGCCCAGCCGTGCTCATCGTCACCGATCAGCATGCGGTTAGGATCGGCAGACAGCGTGGTCTTACCGGTACCGGACAGGCCGAAGAACACGGCAGCGTCACCGTCCTTGCCGATGTTGGCGGAGCAGTGCATGGGGAACACGCCCATCTTGGGCAGCACATAGTTCATCACGGAGAACACAGACTTCTTGATCTCACCGGCGTACTGAGAACCGCAGATGATGACCATCTTCTCCTCATAGTCCACCAGAATGGCGGCCTCGGAGCGAGTACCGTCAATCTCGGGGATGCACTTGAAGCCGGGAGCGGCAATGATGGTATAGTCAGCCTCAAAGGCGGCCAGCTGGTCAGCCGTGGGGCGGCGCAGCAGCTGATGGATGAACAGGTTCTGGCTGGCCAGTTCGTTAATGATACGGAAGCCCTTCATATACTTGGGGTCAGCACCGGCAAAACCGTCAAAGATGAAGATTTCCTTATTCTGCAGGTAAGCGATGACCTTGGACTTAATGGCCTCGTACTTAGCCTTCTCGATGGGACGGTTCACCTTGCCCCAAGCGATTTCGTCATGGACAGCAGGCGTATCGACAATAAACTTATCGTTGGCGCTGCGGCCGGTATATTTGCCGGTCTTAACAACCAAAGCACCGGTATTGGACAGCGTACCCTCACCGCGGCGCAGTGCATGCTCAGTCAGCTGTGCAGGCGTCAGATTGCGGTACACCGCAGAAGCATTGATGATACCCAGCTTTTCCAGTCCGTAAGTTTGCATGTTACTAATCCTCCTATGAAACTTTGCTTAACAAGTAAGTCAATTTCTTAACGAAGTCGATTATACCATACATTTAAGATGAATGGTAGTCTTTTTTTCTTCATTTGCGAAAGAACTATTTTGTATCATAATAAGAAATTATAGGCAATTCCGCAAATTCTATCCTATAAAATATCGTTACCAAAAGATAATTGACGCATTTATTATGCTCTGATATAATACTGACAACACGCCAAAGGAGTTACTTATGAAAAATGTACGCATTACCGCCATGCGCCAGACTGTCTACGCAGATCTGATGGCACAGTTCGAAAATCCTATCGAACATGCCTGTGATGTGCGGATTGGGCAAAGCTGGATCAGCGAAAACGGCGCAAGACCGTACGGTTTCTGCCCAAGCGCTTGGGACAGCCTCTCCCCTTTTGTCACGGCTCTGGCAAATGGCGAGGGAAATTTCTACGACGGCTGGATGAAAAATCCCTATTCTGCCATGATCTCCTGCAACGACGGATTTCGGCCTGTCAGCTTTTATTTGGAAGCGATGGAGGCATAACAACACGCAAAAAGGACGCTCGTAAGAGCGTCCTTTTCCTTATTTTCCGCAGATATCGGCAATGGCTGCCAGCAGTTCCGTTTTTCCGGTTCCCTTCTCGGCCGAGAACGGAATGAGGATATCTTCCTCGTCCAGTTCCAGCGTCTCCCAAATGCGCTGCATATTGGGCTCTACCTCGCTCTTTTTCAACTTATCCAGCTTGTTGGCCACCACGATCATAGGACAGCCGGTTCCCTTAAACCAATCACACATGGTCACATCATCGGCTGTGGGCTTATGACGGGCATCCACGATCAACACACCTACCGTAATGAGCCCCTCTTCTTGGAAGTAGTCTTCCATCAACTGACCCCAGCGGTCACGCTCATCCTTGGAAACCTTTGCATAGCCGTAGCCGGGCAGATCGGTAAAATAGATCTGCTTATCGACCAGGAAATAGTTGATCTGGCTGGTCTTGCCGGGGGTAGCACCTACACGGGCAAAGTTCTTACGATTGACCAAGCGGTTGATTACGGAAGATTTGCCCACATTCGAGCGGCCGGCAAAGGTCACCTGAGGGCGACCATCACGGACAAAAGTGCTCTTTTTCACAGCGGAGAGCACGAACTCCACCTTATTAAAATTGATGGCCATCGCTGTTCCTCCTTAAATCCGCAGGCCGGCGGCGCCCACAGCACCTTCCGTAGTCAGTACCGCCATATGCTCCACCGCAGCAGCCGCGTCCTTGGCAAAGGCAGTGGCAAATACATTATCCACCGTCTCAGCCGTCACAAATTTCAATGCGCGGCGCACAGTCTGATCGATTTCCTCCAGATCCTTCTCGTTCTCTTTAGGAATAATCACCGTGCGCATACCGTTGCGCAGCGCAGCCATGGTCTTTTCCTTCAAGCCGCCAATGGGCAGTACGCGACCACGCAGCGTCACCTCTCCGGTCATTGCCACATCACCGCGCACCTTGCGTCCGGTTAATGCCGACAGCATCGCCGTGGTAATGGCAATGCCGGCAGAAGGACCGTCCTTCGGTACGGCGCCTTCCGGGAAGTGGATATGGATATCCTTATTCTTATAGAACTCCTTCTCAACGCCCAGTTCTACCGCCTTGCTGCGAATGAAGCTGAGAGCTGCCTTGGCAGATTCCTGCATCACCGTGCCCAGATTGCCGGTGAGCTAAGTCGGATCGTAGCCATGTCGTTCTGTGAGCCAAGGAGTTGAGT
>JAZKYM010000047.1:0-75531 GCA_045612165.1 Vescimonas sp. | reverse complement strand
TCCACCTCCTCCGACTCCTCAATGGCCGCCAGAAGCGGCAGCACATGTTCGTACTTCGTTGTTTTGCAGTTGTTTGGCGCCAATGTATGACCTTCCACCTGACCGATGATGGTCAGGCAGTGGATCGTACCGTGGCTGTTTTTTACCACCGAGGAACCCATATCCACCAGCTGCTGCATTGGCGAATCCCCCTCCTGCGGCGTATGCAAAGATCTTTCGTCTGCCATTTTTCTCCCGTCCTTTCCTCCCATAGGGTGTGCAGAAGGTTCTCAAAAGATACACTTGTCTTTTCCTTTCCCTTTCTTTATACTGAAGGCAAGGAGGGATGATTATGAAGCTTTGGTTCAAGCAGCGCTTTTTCTCTTGGTTCGACAGCTATGACATCTATCACGAAGACGGCAGCATCGCCTTCACCGTGGAAGGAAAACTCTCCTGGGGCCACCGGCTCCACATCCTCAATCCGCAGGGTGAGCACATCGCCACGGTGCAGCAGCGCGTGCTGACCTTTCTGCCCAAGTTTGAGTTCTACGTTGCCGATGTGCTGGTGGGCACACTGTGCAAGGAGCTCACCCTCTTCCGTCCGGCCTATGATCTGGACTGGAATGGTTGGCACGTGGAAGGCAATTTCTTCGAGTGGGATTACAGCATCTGCAACGGCAGTGGCGCGGAGGTTGCCTGCATCAGCAAGGAGCTGTTTCACTGGACCGACACCTACAGCATCGAGGTTTCCCGTCAGGAGGATGCATTGGCAGCGCTGATGGTGGTGCTGGCCATTGATGCTGAAAAGTGTTCCAGAAACTGAAAAAGTGATAAAAGACCGGTTGGATCAATCCAACCGGTCTTTTTTTATGTATGATGTAGATTATGCCTCGTAAATGGCCTTGCAGCCCTTGTAGGTCATGTAGCAGTCCAGCTTGCTGACCGTCTCGAAGGGAGCGTGCATGCTCAGCACGGGAACACCGGCATCCAGCGTAGCGATGTTGCGGTTGGCCATATACTGTGCCACGGTACCGCCGCCGCCGGCATCCACCTTGCCCAGCTCTGCCATCTGCCAGATCACGTTGGCATCGTCAAACACGCGGCGGACATAGGCCACCACTTCAGCCGTAGCATCGGAGGAACCGCCCTTACCGCGGGCACCGGTGTACTTGCACAGGCCGATACCGTAGTTGATACGGGCGCTGTTGCGCTTTTCGTACACTTCGGCAAAGTTGGGATCGTAAGCTGCCGTCACGTCGGAGCTGAGGCAGAAAGAGTTCTCATAGCACTCACGCAGCAGCACACCCTGCGCGTCGCACAGGTCGTTCATAAAGGTGTCAAATGCAGCAGACTGCATACCGGTGACGCCCATAGAGCCCACTTCTTCCTTATCGGCCAGTACGCACACAGCGGTGTGGGCAGGAGCTTCGATATCGAAGAGGGCCTTGAGACCTGCGTAACCGCACACGCGGTCATCGTGACCGTAGGCACCGATGAGGCTGGCATCCAGGCCGATGTCGCAGCTCATAGCGGCAGGAACGGCCTCCAGCTCGGCAGAGATGAAATCGTCCTCCACGATGCCGTACTTCTCGTTGAGCTTTTCCATCACGTGCAGCTTCACGCGGTCGCTCTCACCGGCTTCGCCCACAGGCTGGCTGCCCAACAGAATGTTCAGCGTCTCGCCGGGGATAGCCTCGTTGAGAGGCTTCTTACCCTGCTCACCGCCCAGATGGGGCAGCAGATCGTTGATGACAAACTTGGGCTCATCGCCTTCACCCAGCACCACGTTCACCACGCTGCCGTCCTTCAGGGCAACAGCACCGCGCAGCTGCAGAGGAATGGTGACCCACTGGTACTTACGGACACCGCCATAGTAATGGGTCTTGAGATAGGTCATCTCGCTGTCCTCATAAAGAGGCATGGGCTTGAGGTCCAGACGGGGGGAGTCAATGTGGGCAGCCACGATCTGCGCACCTTCGCTGAGGCTCTTGGTGCCGATCACAGCCAGCATCACGCTCTTATCGCAGTTGGAAACATACACCTTGTCGCCGGCATTCAGTTCCATGCCACGGACGTAGGGGACAAAGCCCTGCTCCTCGGCCAGACGGATGGTGTTCTGGGCACACTCGCGCTCGGTCTTACCGCGGTCAATATAGTCGCGGTACAGCACGCAGTACTCCTTCATAGCGGCCAGATCCTGCTCACTGATGCGGTCATAGCCGTTCTTGGCAGCGGAGAACAGTTTCTCCTTGCGCTCTTTCATCATATCGCTCATTTGAGTTTTTCCTCCTTAATCAATCGGGTAAAGAATGCCAGCGCCTTTTCTTCAAAAGCAGCAGAACTCTTCTCCGTATTTTCCAGCACATCCGTGCAGTGTTCATAATAAAATGCGTCGCTCTTTTGGGCGGCGATGCGCATACGGGCATACTGCTCGTTAATGCCGTCGCGCTGCATGATACGCTTGATGCGCACCTCTGTCGGCGCCGTAATCCCCACTGTGCGGCAACACAAAAGACCCATGCCGCTTTCGATGACGTTGATGGCGTCAAATCCCACGATCGCATGTCCCTCAGCCCGTCGTACCGACTCCGGCACCAGATGGGCATAGACAATGGCGTTGAGCTGCGCCATAGCAGCCTCGTCACGGAACACCACGTTGCCCAGCTTCTGACGGTCCAATGTGCCGTCGGGCAGGAATACCTCGCCAAAGGCATCGGTGATGGCTTTTTTCATGGGCGCGTCACCGAGCAGCATCTCGTGGTAGAGGGCGTCACAGTCGAGAATATAACCACCCAGCTTCTCCAGCGCACGCAAGGCGCTGGTCTTGCCTGCACCGGTTCCGCCGGTGAGACCGAAGATCAAACCGTCACCTGCATCCTCCACACAGAAACCGGCCGCCTTTTTCAGCCGGTTACCAACAGCAAGACCCAAACCCTCCTCATCGGGACACTGGGCGTAGATACAGGGCACGTCGGTTTCGTCAAAGGCGCGGAGGGCGTCAAACACACGCCGCGCCTGTTGGGCCTTATCGACACTGCTGCCCAGCGTCTGCACGGTGCAGCTGCCAAACAGCGGCGCGAACTCGTCAAAACACAGCACACCGTCTCCCGGCTTCACGCGGCCCAGTATGTAGGCGGCGCTGCGCTTGGCAGAGCCGGTCACCACCGTCACCGCCGCCTTGGGGGCATAGTGGCGGTACTTCATGCCGGGCGCACGGGGTTTCTCCCCTTCGGCCAGCTTTTCGCGCACAGCCTTATCCACCTGCACCTCGCCCAGCACCGCTTCCAGCACTTCCAGCGCCAGTCCACCGGGACGCAGCAGACGCGGCGGCGTCACCGTCAGGTCGATGATGGTGGACTCCACGCCCACGCGGCAAGGACCGCCTTCCACGATGGCGTCGATCTTACCGGACATATCCTCCACCATATGGGCCATGGCCGTAGGGCTGGGACGGCCCGACGTATTGCCGCTGGGTGCAGCTACCGGCACACCGGATGCTTCGATGATGGCAAGCGTCACCGGATGGTCGGGGCAGCGGATCCCCACCGTCTCCAGACCGCCCGTGGTGCGCAGCGGCACACACGCTTTACGCGGCAGGATCATGGTCAGAGGGCCGGGCCAGAACTTTTCTGCCAGGTCATACGCCGCCTGCGGCACGTTCTCACAGTAGCGCTCCAGCCAGGCAGCAGAGGCAACATGCAAAATCAGCGGATTATCCTGAGGGCGGCCCTTAGCTTCAAAGATGCGGCGCACCGCATCCTCGTTCAGGCCGTCGGCGCCCAGACCGTAGACCGTCTCCGTAGGGATGCCCACAAGACCGCCGCGGCGCAGGATATCCGCCGCTTCGGCGATGGCGTTATTCTCTTGTTGCGGATAAAGCAGTTTCGTTTCCACGGTTACGCCCTCGATGTAAATCGTCTCACAGAGTTCACTGCAAACGCAGTGAATAAAATCCAATCCATTTTTTCTACCGACATGTGCGGGAGAAAAAAACTTCTCAGCTTGCCAGTATGCGAGCTTCAGCGAGTGCATGCAGCAAGCTGCTAAACTCACTTAAAATCGCAGATTTTAAGTGATTACAGGCCCAGATCCTCGCCCACCAGAACCACCTTGATCTTACCGGCGGGACGGCAGATACGGGTCTCCACCATGTAGCAGCAGCAGCTGTCGGGACTCTTGCAATCGGTGCACATACCGTTGGCGTTGCAGGGGGTCTTGAACTGGGGGAAGCGCTGCAGCACGGCAGGGGCGGTATAGTTGCGCACCTGAGCATAAGCCTCTTCCATATCCTTGACCACCTTGTTCATACCGGCAACCACCACCACGCTCTTGGGCCCAAAGCACATGGCAGCCACGCGGTTGCCGTTGCCGTCGATATTGAACAGTTCTCCGTCCTGCGTGATGGAGTTGGTGCCGGTGAGGAAGGTATCGCAAGTCAGACCGGCGCGCATGATGGCCATACGCTCGGGCATGTCCTTGGCGGTGTCACGGTCCAGCACCTTCTGACCGCGCTCAGCGAGCAGCTGCTTGATGCCAAGCTCATCCACCGTCAGCGTGCCGCCCCAGGAAACCACGTCCTCGGTGGGGATCAGCTCCATCACCTTGGCGATGGCTTCTTCACGGGTGGAGCAATAATAGGCGTCAAAATGACGCTTCTTCAGGTTTTCGGCCACAACGGGACCGGCTTTGTCGTATCTCTGTTTTCTCGGCTGCAGCATACTCTTTCTCCTTTCATTCTCCCTCCTGGAGTCTGCGAGCCTGATCGGCAACGGTCAGGGCATCCACCAGAGCGTCCAGATCGCCATTGATAATGGCAGCAATGTTGAAGTTTTTATTATCTCCCGTCAAGCGGTGGTCAGTGACCCGGTTCTGCGGGAAATTATATGTGCGAATCTTGCCGCTGCGGTCACCGGTACCCACCTGTGAGCGACGGGTCTGGGCGATGGCGGCATTCTGTTTCTCCTGCTCAGCCTCATAGAGCTTGGTGCGCAGGATCTTCATGGCGCGGTCACGGTTTTTATGCTGGCTGCGTTCATCCTGACACTCCACCACCGTGCCGGTGGGCAGATGGGTGATGCGGATGGCAGATTCGGTCTTGTTGACGTGCTGACCGCCGGCACCGGAGGAGCGGAACGTGTCGATCTGCAGATCTTTCATGTCGATGGAAAATTCCACCTCTTCAGCCTCGGGCATAACAGCCACCGTTGCCGCCGAAGTCTGAATACGGCCGGAAGACTCCGTCTCCGGCACGCGCTGCACACGGTGCGTGCCTGCCTCAAACTTCAGTCGGGAATAGGCACCCTCGCCTTCGATGGTCAGGCTGACTTCCTTGATGCCGCCCAGCTCCGTCTCGTTGCAGCTGGCAATTTCCAGCTGCCAGCCGCGGCGCTCGGCGTACATGGTATACATACGCAGCAGGTCTGCGGCAAAAAGAGCGCCTTCCTCGCCGCCCACACCGCCGCGGATCTCCACCACGACACCCTTGTCGTCGTTGGGATCCCGGGGCAGCAGCAGCACTTTCAGCTCCTCGCCCAGCCGCTCCTTATCCTCTTTGGCCTGCTGCAGCTCCTCCTGCGCCAAAGCGCGCAGTTCAGGGTCATTCAACAGTTCCATGGCATCGGCGATGCTCTGCTCGGCATCGCGATAGGCACGGTATGCAGCCACAATGGGTGTCAGTTCTTTTTGCTGACGGCTCAAATCACGCAGACGCGCCATATCGCTGTAAACCGACGGATCGCCCAGCAGCTGTTCCACCTCGGCAAGCTTGCGCTCAATTTCATTGAGTTTATCCAGCATGGGATCACTCCTTATCAGCCCAAAAAGGCCTTGACTTCCTGCACAAACTTATCCAGCCAGAAGGCGTAGCCCACATCGCCCACACGGACGCTGCCGGCGGCGATACGGGGCTTGGCCACATACTGATCCATCTGGTCATAGACCTCCTCGTAGCGCTTGTCACTGTCACGGGTCAGGAGGTATGCCACGCGCTTCATCTCCAGACCGCGGCGCTTCAGAAGGGCGCGGATCACGCTGGAGCAGCGGCCTGCCCAGACGGGAGTGCCCAGAATCACCAGACGGTAATCCTCCAGATTGCGCTCGGTCTGAAAGGGTTTGATGGGACGGGTGGAGCGGCGCATCGCTTCCATACCAGAGCGCATAAAGCCGGTAAAGCCTTTGCGGTTCTGGCCGTCGGTGATCTCCACCAGTTCTGCGTCCAGCGCCCACGCCACCTCGCGCATGGCTTTCTTGGTCTTTCCGGTACGGGAATAATAAATACACAATACGTCTTTCATGGTTCTTCTCCTATTCTTCCAGCTGCAGGCTCAGTTCCTCCCAACGGCTCATCTCAGCCATCAGGCGCTCTTCCGTTTCCTGCTTCTGCATATATACTTCGTTGAGCTTACCCGGGTCGCAGGCAACCTCCTCCATCAGCGCATCCAGCCGCGCACACTCCGCTTCCAGCTTGGTGATGCCGGTTTCGCAGATGGTCAGCTGGCGGCGAATCGCCTGCTTTTCGCGGCCCATGCGGGGCGCACGGGTGTCGCCCTTCTTCTCCGCCTTGACGGGTACAGGGGCATTGCGCTTCTCCTCGGCCTTCACCTTCTTATACTCGGCAAAGCCCATGGGATAGTCCGTAATGGTGCCGTCGGCCAGCTCCCAGATTCGGGTGGCAAAGCGGTTGATGAAATAGCGGTCGTGGGAGACGAACAGCAGCGTACCGTCATAGGCCTCCACTGCCTCTTCGATCCACTCGCGGCTGGCGATATCCAGATGGTTGGTGGGCTCGTCCAGCACAAGGAAGTTGATCTCCTCGTCCATCAGCATGCAAAGCCGCAGACGGCTCAACTCACCGCCGGAGAGAACGGACACGCTTTTGAACACATCCTCACCCTGAAACTGGTAAGACGCCAATCGGTTCCGGGCGCTTTGCGGTGTGATGTTCTTCTTGGCGTAGAGCATGGTATCTACCAGATTGCGCTCGGGATGGTCAAAGCGAATGATCTGCGGCAGATACGCGCTACGGATGGCAGGGCCTGTGCGGATCATACCGGCATCCAGCGGTTCTTGCTGCATGATCATATTCAAAAGCGTGGTCTTGCCGGTACCGTTATCGCCGATGAAGGCGACCCGCTCGCCGCCGGTAACGCGCAGATAGATGTCGGAAAAGAGCGTCCTGTCACCAAAGGACTTGCTGACACCCTTGATTTGCAGTGCTTCGTCACCTTTGAACTCGCGGCTGGCAAAACGGGCATCCATCTTCTTGGCCTTTGTGGGCTTGGATGTGGTGCGCATGCGCTCAATGCGCCGCTCCATGGAGACGGCACGGCGGTACGTCTTATCCAGACCCTTGAAGGCGAACATACGCAGCTGTTCGGCGGCAGCTTCCAACTGCTCGATCTTGGCCTCCTGCTTGAGGTACTGCTTCATCTGCTCCTGATAGCGCCGCTCTTTTTCGATGGCGTAGAAGCTGTAGTTGCCGCTGTAAAACTCTGCACGGCCGTCCAGCACCTCGATGATACGGGTGACGGTGCGGTCAAGGAAATAGCGGTCATGGGAAATGGTGACCACGGTGCCGTGGAATTTATTGAGGTATTCCTCCAGCCACTCGGTGGCCTGCAAATCCAGATGGTTGGTAGGCTCATCCAGCAGCAGAATGTCGGTATCCTCCAGAATGAGGCGGCCCAGATTCACACGGGTCTTTTCGCCGCCGGAGAGCTCATCAAAAAGGCGGCGGCGCATATCTGCGTCAATCGACAGACCGTTGGCCACCTTGTTGACGGCTGTATCGGTGTCATAGCCGCCCAGTCCTTCAAACCGGGCCGACAACTCGCCGTAGCGCTTGAGGAGGTACTCATCGCTCTCCCCGTCCGCCATGCGCTGCGCCAGCGCATCCATCTCGTCTTTCAGACGGTGCATCCGCTCAAAAGCCGACAGCAGCACATCCTCCACCGTATATCCGGCAGGATATACGGGAATCTGAGAGATCAGTCCCACACGGCGGCCGGAGGCGATGATCACTTCGCCCTCGTCATAGTCCAGTTCGCCGGTCAGAATGCGGAACAGCGTGGTCTTTCCTGCGCCGTTTTTACCCAGCAGGCCAACGCGCTCACCGGTATCGATCTGAAACGTCAGACCGTCCAATATTTTCTTTTCCAGATCAAAGGACTTGACAAGTCCCGTTACGCTGATATCGATCATGGATAAGTTTCTTCCAGTTCCTTTACAATTTTACCAAATTCCATGGCATGAGAAGCCTTCACCAGCGCGGTCGTTCCCGGGGTGAAGAGCTGATGGATGGTGGGCATGGCCTCTGCAATGGTGAGGAAATGCTGCACCAGACTGCCGCCGCCCACGGCGATATCCGCCGACTTGGGGCCGATGGCCACCACGGCGTCCAGCTGCAGCTGGGCCGCCAGTTCACCGGCAGCGCGGTGGGCCGCCGGGGTCAGATCGCCCAGTTCGCCCATATCGCCCAGAATCGCCAGCTTTTTGTGGCTGCTCTTAGCCAGAATCCGCAGCGCCTCGCTCATGGCCTGAGGGTTGGCGTTATAGCAGTCGTCGATCACCAGCCGCTCCTGCGCCAGACGGATGCGGCGCATACGGCTGCCGGTGGAGACGTATGCGGCCACACCGGCCACGATCTCCTCCTTGGGCATACCCAGATGCTCACCGATGGCAACAGCCATGGAGGCAGGATAGATCATATAGTCGCCGGGAGAGGGGATCTCCAGACGGTAGGTGTCTTTTGCGGTGCTCACGGTGCAGTCAAGGCCGTCGATCCCACGGTCCACGATATCCGTCACGCGCACATCGCACCCCTCGCTTTTGCCGCAGCGCACCACGGCAAAGGGCAGATCCAACGTGGCCAGCAGTTCATCGTCGCCGTTGAGCACTGCCAGACCGTCCTGTGCCAGACCTTCGAAAATCTCACTCTTGCTGCGCAGCGTTCCCTGTCGCGTACCGCCCAGATTCTCAATGTGGGCGTCGCCGATGTTGGTGATCACCGCCACGGTAGGCTGCACCACAGGTGCCAGATAGCTCAGGTCGCCGAAGTGATCCATACCCGTTTCGATGACGGCAGCCCAGTCATCCTGCGTCAGGCGCAGCAGCGTCTGGGGCGTGCCGATATGGTTGTTGAAGTTAGCCAGCGTCTTGAGGGTGCGGCCATGCTGCGAGAGTACAGAGGCCACCATCTCTTTGGTGGTGGTTTTTCCGGCGCTGCCGGTGACCTGAATCACAGGAACGGGAAACAGACTCCGGTACCAGCCGGCCAGCGCCCCCAGTGCCCGGGTCGTGTCCTCCACCAGAATATACGCCTTGCCCTCCAGCAGCTGCTGCGGCACTTTGGCGCACAGGCAGCCTGCCGCACCCTTGGAAAGGGCCATGTCCACATAGGCGTGGCCGTCAAACCGCTCACCCACCAGCGGAATAAAGAGGTCGCCCTCTCCCACGCTGCGGCTGTCTGTGGATACGCCGGTCACATCGCCGCCGGACTGCAGCAGCGTACCGCCCACAGCGCGGCAGATATCTTCTACTTTGCAGACGTTCATTTCTGCTCCGCCTTTCTGGCCTTGATGGATTCCATCACGATGGTCTGGCACAGATCACCGTAAGTCATACCGGCTGCAGCAGCCTCCTGAGGGAAGAGGCTGGTGGGGGTCATACCGGGCAGCGTGTTGACTTCCAGACACCAGGCCTTACCCTCGGCGTCCAGCAAAAAGTCGGTACGGGAATAGACGCTCAGGCCGAGAGCGCGGTGGAGCTTGAGGGCCATTTCGCCCATCTCGTGCCACGCGCTATCCTCAATCTGGGCAGGACAAACCTCCGTCACAAAGGCAGACTGGTACTTAGCCTCATAGTCGAAATACGCATTCTTGGGAATGATCTCCACAGCAGGCAGGTATCTGTCACCCAGCACGCCCACCGTCAGTTCCCGGCCCACGATCTTCTTCTCCACGATGACGTGGTTACCGTAAGCCAGAATATTGCGCAGCGCCGCTTCCAGCTCTTCTTTGGTATCGGGCAGTTCCACGCCGATGGAGCTGCCGCCATTGACGATCTTCACGGCGCAGGGCACTTCCAGCTCCTCCACCAGACGGGGGATATCTTCCTCACTGTACACCACATCGCGCCAGGGTGCGCTGCGGATATTCTCGGCATCCAGATAGCGCTTGGTGATGGCCTTGTCCATGGCCATACCGCTGCTGAGATAGCCCGAGCCGGTATAAGGCACGCCCAGCAGGTCAAAGGTAGCCTGAATGCGGCCGTCCTCACCGCAGGAGCCGTGGAGGGCCAAAAACACCACATCGGCCATCATGCACACAGCCAGCACATCCTTGCCCAGCATGGATGCGCTCTGATCGCGGCGGCTTCTACGCACAGCATCCAGATCAGGGGCGGCACTTTCCACTCTCACATCGCTGCACAGTCCGTCAGGCGCATCGAAGATATGCGCCAGATCGCCTTCATAGTTCTCAAGACCCAGAAACATATCCACCAAAATGGCCTGATGTCCCTTTTCCCGCAGCGCACGGCACACGCCGGTACCGGTGACCAGCGCCACGTTGCGTTCCGTGCTCAATCCGCCTGCCAAAACAACGATTTTCATCATACACCTCACGATCCCCGTCCCATGGGAACGGAAGAATCAATATTTTACCTATTTTATCAGCTTAACAGTATATCACAAGGTGTCGGAGATTACAACCTCAAACAAAAAAAACGCCTGTGCCGAAGCAAAGGCGTTTTCTTTTACATTTCTCGCAGCCATTCCGGCAGCGTGCGGCTGCGCACGCCGCTGACAACGCCCATGGCGATGAACAGCGTCAGAATCGACGAGCCGCCGTAGCTGAAAAACGGCAGCGTCAAACCAATGACCGGCATGACAAACAGACACATACCGATATTGGAGACAGTCTGGAAAATCAGCATTGCCGCCATGCCCACGCAAACGTAGGCCTCCATGCGGTTGCGCGCCTTGGCCGCCGTCATCAGGCAGCGGATGATAATGGCACCCAGCAGCAGCACCACCAGCAGGCAGCCCAGCAAGCCCAGCTCCTCGCCGATGGCCGAAAAAATAAAGTCGGTGTGGCGGAACGGAAGACTCCAGCTAAACTCGCTTTGGGTCTGGATGCCGTTGAACAGACCCTGTCCCGTCAGGCCTCCGCCGCCCAGCGCCAAAAGGCTGCGTGTCTGGTGCCAGCCTTCATTCAACGGGCGGTAACTGTGGTCCACCAGCACGCGGAAGCGGTCTTTCATATAGTCCGGTATCTTATCCAGTTCCCACAGCAAATAAAAGGCAATGCCTCCACCCAGCAGCGCCATCACGAACCAGCGGATGGCCACACCGGCAACAAACGCCATGGCGGCAAAGACAAACACATACACCAGCGCGCTGCCCATATCGGAGGAGATCACATAGTAAAGACCCACGATCAGCAGCAGGTGTCCACCCAGAAAAGCAATCGAAGCCGTTGACTTCAGATCGCGGTTGGCCTTGAGCCACACCAACTGCTGGGCCAGCAGCAGAATAAACGTCAGCTTCACAATCTCCGCCGGCTGGATGTTCACCGGCAGCAACGGAATATCCAGCCACGCCCGGTTACCGTTGACCTCTACGCCCAGCGGCGTTTTGAGAATCAAAATAAAGGCCACATTAAAAGCAAGGATCCACTTCCACTTTTTGACCAGTTCGGAAATGTCCACCCATGAAATCAGAAAATACAGCACCACGCCGATCAGCGCCGCCACACCCTGTACGACCACGTGGCGGTACGTATCTAAAAAACGGGTGGCGCTGGTGATCATCAGCAAGCCGTAGCAGGTAGCAGCGCAGCACAAAACCAGCAGCACCGGATCGGCCTGCCGAATCATATCTCCCAAAATGCCGGATCTGCGGCGCGACATAGGCTGCTCTCCTTTCTGTCCGTATGCTTTTAGTTTACCACAGGAAGTTTTCTGTGTAAACCTGCCACGAGCCCTTTTCTTTTTGTTTTTGCCGTGTTATAATATATTGATTTTACCGGAAAGCGAGGTGGACGGCTTGGAGTACCTGTCCCACAGTGCCATTGAAACAGAATCCATCGGTGAAGAGCTGGGCCGCCGCCTCAGCGCCGGCAGCGTCATCGCTTACCGCGGCGGTCTGGGCGTGGGCAAAACCGCCTTTACCCGCGGACTTGCCCGTGGGCTTGGCTGCCGCAGCCGCGTCACCAGTCCTACGTTCACCATCGTCAACGAATACCGCGGCGATACACCGCTGTTTCACTTTGACATGTACCGACTGGAATCGGAAGATGCCCTTTTTGACATCGGTTGGGACGACTATCTCCTGCGCGGCGGCGTGTGCGCCGTGGAATGGAGCGAAAACGTAGTCGATGCACTGCCGGAAGACACCGTCTTTGTCACCATCAGCCGCCACGAACAGCAGGATGACTGGCGCTACATCACCATCACAGGAGGTGCAGAATGAAGATCCTTGCCCTCGAAACCTCTGCCAAAAGCGTGTCGGCAGCTGTTGTTGAAAACGGCACTGTGCTGTGCAGCACTTATCAAAACACCGGTTTGACCCACAGCCGCACCCTGATGCCGCTGGTGGACGGCATGCTGCGCGCTGCTGATCTGACCGCGTCCGATATGGATCTGGTGGCTGTGGCACAAGGTCCCGGCTCCTTTACCGGACTGCGCATTGGTGTCAGCGCCGCCAAGGGTTTGGCGTGGACGCTGGATCTGTCCTGCTGCGGTGTGTCCACCCTGCTGGCCATGGCGCAGAACCTCCGTCACATGGACGCCACCGTCATCTGCGCCATGGATGCCCGGCGCAATCAGGTATATAACGCTCTTTTCCGCGCCGAGGGCGGCGCGCTGCACCGCCTGTGTGAAGACCGCGCCATCGGTCTTGCCGAGCTGGCCGAAGAGTTGAAAGATGACGAAAGCGCAAAAATTGTAGTTGGAGACGGTGCCAAACTGTGCTATACTTATTTACAGCAGCAGGGTATCCCCTGCCGCATGGCACCGGCCCCGCTGGTGATGCAGAACGCCGTGGGCGTGGCTTTGGCTGCCGAAGAACTGGCCGCCGAAGGAAAAACCGTATCCGCCCACGAGCTGGTGCCTATCTATCTGCGCCTGAGTCAGGCCGAGCGCGAACGTCTGGCCCGCGGTCTGAAGATCACCGTTGATTAAATACGTACACTTCTGTTCCCTCACGACCATGAAGGGCAGTTCGATAAAGGCGACTCACAAATGAAAAGGAGAATGACCATGTTTAACGAAAAAGTACACGTGATGAATCACCCCCTGGTTTCCCACAAGCTGAGCATTCTGCGCGACAAGAACACCAGCGTTAAGGATTTCCGCGAGCTGGTCAGCGAGATCGGCATGCTAATCACCTACGAAGCTACCCGTGACTTGCCCCTGACGGATAAAGAGATCGAAACGCCCATCTGCAAGGCCACCGTTCCTGCTCTGGCCGGCAAGAAGTTCGCTGTGGTTCCCATCCTGCGCGCAGGTCTGGGCCTGGTGGACGGCGTGCTGCGCATGGTCCCCTCCGCCCGCGTCGGTCACATCGGCATGTTCCGCGATGAAGAGACGCTGCAGCCCCACGTCTACTTCGCCAAGATGCCCACCGATATCGCCGAGCGCGACATCATCATCGTCGATCCCATGCTGGCCACCGGCGGCAGCGCCGTGGAAGCCATCACCGAGATGAAGAACCGCGGCTGCAAGAACATCAAGCTGATGGTGCTGGTGGCTGCTCCTGAGGGCATCGAAGCTGTGCAGAAAGCACACGGTGATGTCCACATCTACTGCGGCGCGATGGATCAGGGTCTGAACGAGCGCGGCTACATCGTGCCCGGTCTGGGCGATGCCGGCGACCGCATCTTCGGCACCAAGTAAATATCCCTGTAAAAGGACGGTACAGCGTGTACCGTCCTTTTTTATGTTGTATCGCAACAAAAAAGAGGCGGCCCGCAGGCCGCCTCTTTCTCATGTTCTATTTCTTCTCACCGCGAAGAAATGCTCAGATGGCCTTCTTCTTGGAAACCAGAACGGCAGCGCCGCACAGAGTCACCAGAGCCAGAGCCATGTAGATAGCCACGCCGGCATCGGCGGTGGGGGGAGCGGGCTCCTTATCGAGCTCGACAATGCGGCCAAAATCGGTCACCTTCTCATAGTCGATCTTCATACCGGAATACTTGGCCAGCAGGGGGCTGTTCTTAGCGCCAACAACGCCGTTCTCGAAGCCCTGAATGTAGTTGGCCAGAACCATGTAGTCTTCCATCACGTAGTCCAGAACGTTGACAGCGCCGTCAAACATATTGAAGCCGTCGCCCATGTCACGCAGGGTGTAGTTATAGCCGGCCAGGTTGTACTTGGCATCCAGCTTCAGAGGCTCGTAGGCGCCGGTCTCCTTGTTATAGACCTTGACGTTCTTCACGCGGTACTCGCCGGTAGGAGCGCCGGTCCAGATATTGTCGGCCTGCTGCACGGTGGATTCAATGTAATAGTGGATCTCATAGGTAATGCCGGCCGCATGCAGGAAGCCGCCGTTCTGGGCAGCACCCACATCCTTGGCGCCCCACTCCAGAGCATCCAGCAGCTGCTGACCGGTAATGGTCTGCAGGCAGGCCACGTTACCGAAGGTATGGATCTTCTTGGCAACCTCGTAGGTCAAATCACCGGTGACGGCCTTGTTGCGCACGCCGCCGCCGTTCATGATGGCCACGTCCACATCCAGATCCATGTTATCAAACAGGTAGTACAGAGCATCGGCAGCGAAAGCGCCAGTGTTGGTCTCCTGGCTGCGCACCAGACGGTTGCCATCAGCATCATAGTTATCGAAGACCAGATCAGTGTAGCCGATCTTCACGCCCAGCTGTGCCTCGATCTCAGCAATCCAGGCATCCTCAATGGCCTTGACTGCATCATTAGCCACCAGAGTTTCGGGCAGCTCGGTGACCAGTTCGGTAGCGATGGTGCCGTCAGCCTTGATGGTCATCTTACCGATGGCCTTGAAATACTCGCCGGTCTGGGTCAGCAAAACATCGTTGCCGTCCTTATCCTTCACGGCCTTGCCGGCCACGGTGCTGTGGGAGTGACCGTCGATGAAGGCATCCAGACCGGTGGTGTTGGCGATGACTTCCTCGGAAGTCCAGGGCTGGGAAGCAGGATCGTCACCGAGATGGCCCAAAGCGATCACGATGTCAGCCTCAGCGGAAGCAGCGTCGATGGCATCCTGCACGGCAGCATAGAGAGCAGCGCCGTCTTCACCGCCGGCAATACCGTAAATGTAGTTGCCATTGGCATCCTGGAAGTAAGCGGGAGTGGACTTGGTAAAGGACTCGGGGGTGGTGATGCCGATGAAGGCGATCTTCTTGCCGCCCACTTCAAACACCTTGTAGCTGTCCAGAACGCTCTCGCCCTTCACGCCGTCAACGATATTGTAGAAGTTGCAGGACACATAGGGGAATGCGGCCCAGTTATCGGTGATGTTGATGCGGCCTTCCTGACCGTAGTCAAACTCATGGTTGCCCAGAGTGGCCACGTCATAGCCGGCAGCGTTCATCAGATCGATGATGGTCTTGCCCTTGTCCATTCCGCCGTAAGCGGTACCCTGAGCATGGTCACCGGCATCCACCAGCAGGACATTCTCAAAAGTGTCCTTATAGGCAGCCAGCTCGGAATAACCGATTGCACTGTTAATGTAGGTATGAACGTCGTTGGTGTAGAGAATCGTGATGTCCTCTTCAGCTGCCCATGCGGTGGGAACCATCAGGCTCAGCACCATAACCAGGGCCAGAAGAGTTGCAAAGAACTTGCGCATAATTGCTCTTCCTCCTTTGTTTTTTTCGGATGCTCATAGTCATCCAATGATGACCTTATCTTACACGATTTTTCAGAAAAAAGATAGTCGCATCCCGTTGTAGGAAATGTAGAAAATCGCCGTTTATTTTTGTCGGTATCACGAATTGACACGGCAATCCGCTGTAAAATTTCTCCTTTCATCTGTTGGCAAGACCCACCGAATGTGGTATGATGACATCAACCACACAGAGTTTTCCCCTCCGGTTCGCAAGCCAAGGGAGAAAGAGAGGTTTGCCATGAAAGCAACATTGGAATTTCTTCTGCTGACCCAGTCCCCCGCCCTGTTTCTGGCCGCCATTGTGCTGCTGATCGGCTTTTTCATCCAAAAGAAAAACCACCGCATCCGCGCTGCACTGCATATGATCGGCATGATCGTCTGCGTTGCCGGCGGTATCGTGCTGTATTATTTCGGCATGAAGCTGGGACATTTCACCATTGACGACTTCTGGAAGCTCCGTGTGCCCGGTTGGGTTGGCCTTGGTCTTGTAGCTGCTCTGACCGTGCTGCGGATCTACCGCTCCTCTGCCCGTGCCGTTGCCAGACACCGCGCCAAAAAGTCCGCCGCCCGTGCCGAGGTGGAACGGCAGCGCCAGTTGGAAGAGGCGACAGCCGCCGCCTATGAATCCGGCAAGGCCGACGCTCTGGCTGCCGGGAAAGTGATCGAGACCGTGACGGAAGCCACGGAAAAGACCTCTTCCGTTAACGACACCGCCGCTGAAAGCGCCGCCACTGACGACGGGCAGGCATAAGATGATAAGACAGGCAAAATGCCGGTGAGCCACCGCTCACCGGCATTGTTTCGTTTATTCTTCGCCGAACAGGCACTTGCTGAGTTTCAGGAACATCTCGTCACGGTGTTTGATGACGGCGTCATCCTTTCCGTCGGAGTAGTCATAGAAACCGGCGCCGTTCTTCACGCCCAGACGGTTGTTGTCGATGCACTCCTGAATGAGGCCAAAAGGCTCCTTGGCATCGCACAGATCGGGCCAGGTGTACTTGGAGATATTGTAGTGGATATCCAGACCGCCCAGATCACAGGTCTCGAAGGGGCCGAAGCAGGCATAGCGGAAGCCGAGGGCATATTTCATCACGTCGTCGATGGCCTCGGGAGAAGCGATACCCTGCTCGACAATGTGCAGGCTCTCGCGCAAAATGGCCTGCTGCAGGCGGTTGAGGACGAAGCTGGGGGCATCCTTGATGACCACCGGCTTTTTCTTCAGCTCCAGCGCCACCTGACGGACGATCTCCGCCGTCTCCTCCGTGGTTTTTTCGCCGCGGATGATCTCAATGAGAGGGATGATGTGAGGGGGATTCATCCAGTGCATACCGGCAAAGCGCTCAGGGCACTTGACGGCCTCGGCGATCTTGGTGATGCTCAGACCGGAGGTATTGGAGCAGAGGATGGCGTCTTCCGCCACCACTTCACTCAGCTGACGATAAAAGCTGTGCTTAACTTCCAGCTTTTCCAAAATCGCTTCCACCAGAAAATCGGTATCGGCCAGATCGTTGATATCTGATGTAAAGGCAATGCGGCTGCACAGCGCTGCCGACTCCTCTGCCGTCAGGTTGCCAGCTTCCACCTCAGCGCTCTGGTTAATGGCGATGAGGTGCTTAGCCTTGTCCAGCGCAGCAGGAAACAGATCGTACAGCTTAACACCGTAACCGAACTTGGCAAAGGCCTGCGCCATGGAATAACCCATGGTTCCGGCACCGGCAATGGCAATATTCTTGATCTCACGCATGGTTCATTCCTCCTCAGATCTTGATGAGTTCGTATTCTCTCGTACCGATACCCAGCTTTTCGCCGTGCTCCAGACAGCTCATCCAGGAAGTCTCGGGGTGCATCCGGTGGAAGTGATCGTGGTCGCAGTGGTCACCGGCATCGGCGGCACTGCCGCGGATGACAGGCTGAGCATTGACGGCGTCCACGCAGGCCATATCCAGCGCCACGGGGTCGAAAGAGGCGAACATGCCCACGTTGGGCACGATGGCGGCGTCGTTCTCGCTGTGGCAGTCGCAGTTGGGAGAAACATCGATGACCAGCGCAATGTGGAAGCAGGGGCGACCGTCCACCACCGCTTTGGTGTACTCAGCGATCTTGCGGTTGAGCACCACGGCGCTCTCATCGCTGGTGTTGACGATGGCATCGCGCAGGCAGATGGCGATGCAGCGGCCGCAGCCGACACACTTGTTGTGATCTATGGAGGCCATCTTATCGGTGACGGAAATGGCGCTGTGGGCGCAGATCTTGGTGCACATGCCGCAGCCGATGCACTTCTTCTCGCGCACATGGGGCTTGCCGGCGTTATGCTGCTCCATCTTACCGGCGCGGCTGCCGCAGCCCATGCCGATGTTCTTCAGCGCGCCGCCGAAACCGGCCTGCTCGTGGCCCTTGAAATGGGTCAGGGAGATGAACACGTCAGCATCCATCACGGCACGGCCGATCTTGGCCTCTTTCACGTACTCGCCGCCCTCCACAGGGACGTAAGACTCGTCATTACCCTTGATGCCATCGGCGATCACCACCTGACAGCCGGTGGACATGGGGGAAAAGCCGTTGAGGAAAGCACTATCCAGATGATCCAGACCGTTTTTGCGGCCGCCCACATACAGCGTGTTGCAGTCGGTCAGGAAGGGCTTGCCGCCGCGATCCTTCACGAAGTCAGCCACCGTCTTGGCCCAGTTGGGACGCAGGAACGCCAGGTTGCCCGGCTCACCAAAGTGCATCTTGATGGCCACAAACTTTTTTTCAAAATCGATCTCACCTGCGCCGGCCGTCTTCATCAGTCGGTACAGCTTCTGCTGCAGATTTTCATGGAAGTCGGTACGCAGATCGCCGTAATAAACCTTGGATGCCATAATGTCATCTCCTTTAGAAAGTTATTAAAGTAATTGTACCATATCGCCTGTGTTTATGCTACAATATTTTTATCGAAAATCCGCACGGGGAGGTGTGTGCTGTGGCGGTATTGATTCATACGGTTTTGCCGCAGGAGGACGGCCACACGGTGCGGCAGCTGCTGACGGAGCGGTTGTGCATTTCTTCCTCCCTGCGCCGCCAGCTGTTCCGGCGCGAAAATGCCATATTAGTGAATGGAAAGGCGGCTTTTCTTTCTGCCCGTGTCCATGGCGGCGATGTGCTGACGGTGGATATTTCCGACCCACCCGTCGAATCCCCCCTTGTGCCGGTGAACTATCCCCTCGCCGTTCTGTGGGAAGACGAGCATCTGCTGGCGGTGGATAAACCGGCCGGTATCACTGTCCACGGCGCTGCGCTGACGGAAGAGACCGTCACCGTAGCGGGCGCTGCCGCCTATTATCTGGGTTCTTCTGCCGTTCATGTGGTCAACCGTCTGGATCGAGGCACCAGCGGCGTAATGCTCATCGCCAAAAGCGGCTATATGCACGCCCGGTGCATGGATTTGCTGCACACACAGCAGCTTCAGCGCGAATACCGCGCCGTGTGCGAGGGAATTCCCTCCCCCACCACCGGCACGATCGACGCACCCATCGGGCGAGAGTCCGGCTCGCTGTTGCGCCGGTGCATTGCTCCGGACGGTCAGCACGCCGTGACGGAATACGAAGTGGTGAGAGCAAGCAACGGCCGCGCCCTGCTGCGGCTTGTGCCCCACACCGGACGTACCCACCAGCTGCGCGTCCACATGGCATCCATCGGCCATCCCCTCAGCGGCGACTGGCTTTACGGAACGGAGGATCGATCGGTGATTGCCCGCCCGGCGCTCCATTCCCACATCCTGCGCTTCACCCATCCCCTCAGCGCAGAAGCGATAGAAATAACGGCTCCGCTGCCGCAGGATTTTTTCCAATTGCTGCAAGACTTGCCCACGGTTTGAGGTGTGCTTCCATGACTTTTCGCCTGATGACCCACGCGGAAATCACCGCTTGGTATGAAACCGAACTGAAAACCACCTTTGTGCCTCAGGAGTGCAAACCTCTGTCGGACATCTTCCGTCTTGTGGAGGACGGCTGCTACGAAATCTGGGGGCTTTTTGACGAACAGCTTCTGCTGAGCTACGCCTGCCTGTGGAAAAGTCCCCATGTTCCGCTGGTGCTGCTGGACTATCTGGGCGTGACGGCAGCGCGGCGCAGCGAAGGGCTGGGCGGAAAAGTGCTGCAGCTTCTCAAGGCGCAGGGACGGCCTTTGGTGACCGAGTCGGAAATGGAAGTGGCCGATGACACGGCGCAGGCCAACGCCCTTCGCCGTCGGCGCATTGCCTTTTATCAGCGCAACGGCTTTACCGCCGCTTACATCATGGCCACCTGCGGCATGGCGTGGCAGGCCTTGATCCACGCGCCGCAGCTGACGGTGGAGGAAATCATGGCCCAGCACCGCGCGCTTTACGGCCCCGACCGCACCGATGTGGCAGTTCCGCTGCCGCCGGGAGAGCGGCCGGTACTACCCTACTGGATGAAATAAAAGAGCGCCTTTTCGGCGCTCTTTTTGCATTATAGATCCACTTTTTCGTAGTTTTTGGCAGCCCTTCGATAGGCAAGATATGTTCCGCCGCCGTAGATCGCAGCAGCGGTGAGCACCAGCGGCATCAGGCGCAGCTGGCCTGAGACGGTGCAATCCTCCCAAAATTCCATTCCCGGAAAATGGACCGACGCTTCCATGGCGATCATCACAAGTGACACGGGGATGATGGCCTTGAGGAAGGAAAGGCCCACTTTGTAGGCGGTCTTATAGAAGGTCGGCAGAAAGATACCGTTAAAGACGGCGAAGATCAGCAGCGCCGCCGCCAAGAGGGCGGCATTAGGCTCCAGTCCCACCGCGTTGCCGCCCAGCGGATTGATCCGCACCGAGAGCAGTGCAAAAGGCACAGCCACCAGCAAGGAGAATAGCTCCACCACCAGCACAAATAAAACCGAAGCGCCCACGGTGTCCCGTTTGCGGATGGGCAGAAGGGCCGAATAATAGATATCCCGTTGTTCCCGTCCGTTGATAAAGGAGAAGAACAAGCCCAGTGCCACGTAGAAAAAGATCAGCGTATAGGGATAGCTGGGAATCAGCAGCATCACGCCGAAGAAGGAAAAAATCAGCGTCATCGGATGGCAGACAAGGTGAAACTGCTTATACAATAGCGCTTTCATCGTAACCCCTCCTTTCGGTGCGAACCATGATATCCTCCAGCGTCAGCACTTCCCCCTCCTGCCGCAGATGATCAAAGGCGGCAATGAAGGCAGACTTTTCGGCGCTGCAAAGGATCTCACCGTCACGGATATAGGTGATGTGGGTGGCGCATTTTTCCAGATCTGACGTGATATGGGTGGAAAACAGGATACTGCGCGTGCCGTCAGCCACCAGAGCGGCAAAAAGCGCCGTCAGATCATCGCGAGACACCGGATCGAGGCCGCTGGTTGGTTCATCGAGGATGAGGAGCTTGGCATCGTGGCTCAGCGCCAGCGCGATGAGGTACTTCACGCGCATACCGTTGGAGAGCTGATCTACCCGTTTTTCCTCGTCGATGGCGAAAAGGCGCAGGTAGTGACGGTACTTTACCTCATCCCAGTGGCGGTAGAAGCGGCGAGTCACCGCCGTGATCGTCTTGACCTTTTTCTTCTGGTAGAAGTCGATACCGCCCAGCACCACGCCGATGCTTTCCTTGATGTACTGCTCATTTTCCGCAAAAGCCTTGCCGAAAAACCGCACCTCACCGCCATCGGGGTGCACCAGACCCAGCAACGACTTGAGCGTGGTGGATTTACCGGCACCGTTTCTGCCGATGAAGCCCATGATCGCTCCCTGCGGCACAGCGAAGGACGCCGACCGGAGGGTAAAGGCAGGATAGCTTTTGCAAAGGCCGGATACCTTCAGCGCCGGTGTTTCGGTTTTCATGGAATCCCTCCGTTCCTCATCTCAGATTTGATATCAAAGTGATATCAACTTATCACACTCACCACTGCTTGTCAAGGTTGAAAAGCAGCAGAAGAGGCGATATAATATAGGAAAAGGAGGTGCGGCTATGAAGAAGGTCATCGTTTTGGGAAGTCCCGGCGCGGGAAAAACCACCTTTGCCCGACGGCTGAGAGATTTGAGCGGATTGCCCCTATACTATCTCGATCAAATCTGGCACAAGGCCGACCGTACCACCATCAGCCGCGAAGAATTTGACGAGAAGCTGGGTGCTCTGTTGGCGCAGGATGCGTGGATCATCGATGGCAACTACAACCGCACCATGGAGCGGCGAATGGCTGCCTGCGACACCGTCTTTCTGCTGGATTATCCGGTGGATATCTGTCTGGCCGGTGCTGCGGCACGGGTGGGACAAGTGCGCGAGGAGATGCCGTGGATGGACACGGAACTGCGGCCGGACCTTGCCCAGTACATTCGCGACTTCCCCTCTACGCAGCTGCCCCATGTCTATGAGCTGGCAGCGCAATATGCAAAAGGTCGCCAAGTCGTCATTCTCCACTCTCGCGAGGATGCAGAGGCGTGGCTGCGGCTTTACGAAACGAACAAAGCGTGATATACTGAGAAAAAAAGCTGACAAGGAGGTCCGGTCATGGATCTTTGCAATAAAAACCATATTCAGGCGCTGCTGGGACGGCACGGTTTCCACTTTTCCAAGGCGCTGGGACAGAATTTCCTCATCGACGGCTCGGTGCCGCTGCGCATCGCCGAAGGCTGCGGCGCAGAGGCGCAGACCGGCGTGCTGGAAATCGGTCCCGGTATCGGCCCACTGACCCAGCAGCTGGCTAAACGCGCCGCCAAGGTGGTCAGTGTGGAGCTGGACCGTCGGCTCTACCCTGTACTGGCGGAGACCATGGGGGAATTTGACAACTTCACGCTGGTGGAAGGCGACATCATGAAATGCGACCTCGCCGCGCTGGTGGCGGAGCATTTCGAAGGTCTGCGTCCAATTCTGTGCGCCAACCTGCCCTACAACATCACCACTCCCCTGCTGACCCGCGTGGTGGAGAGCAAACTTTTCGACTCCGTCACCGTCCTGATCCAGAAGGAAGTGGCGCTGCGGATCTGCGCCAAGCCGGGAACTGCCGATTACGGCGCCTTTTCCCTCCTCATGCAGTACTACACCGAACCGGAGCTTCTGTTCACCGTACCCAATACCTGCTTCCTGCCGCCTCCCAAGGTGACCTCAGCGGTGATCCACTGCCCCACGCGGAAGGAGCCGCCGGTACAAGTGAAGTCGGAAGCCTCCTTGTGGCGAGCGGTGAAAGCCGGTTTCGCCCAGCGGCGCAAGACATTGGTGAACTCCTTACAGTCCGGCTATCCGCTGCCCAAGGACGTGCTGGCCGCGGCCATCGAACGCTGCGGCTTGAGCGCCGACGTGCGCGGTGAAAAGCTGAGCCTTGCCGACTATGCCCGGTTGGCCGATGCGCTGGATGAAGCGCTGCACGCACAATAAAAGAGAAAAACACCCGAAGCCGGCTTCGGGTGTTTTTTTATTCTTCTATGGCCTTCTTAAGGCCTGTCACGCTCCATCGACCGCTTCGGCGGCAGAGCGCACGGTGGAGGGAAGCCTGATTTTCGGCACAATGCTCAATCTCCTTGCTGTAAAGGCGAATCACTTCGCAGACCTCTTTTTTAGCGGCAATTTTCCGCGAAAGATGCCGCAGAATCAATACGTGGAACACGGCGTATTTTGCCCACGGCAGCACACGCCCATCGTAGACACCCCGCAGGAAGAAGCGGAACACATCATATACCAGCACCTTCTCCCAGAGGCCGTCATGCTGCCCGTCGGAAGGCGCGGTCAAGTCTTTTTCCATCAGCCGCCCACGCCATTGAGGCGTGAGGACCTCCAACTCCAGCAACTTTTTGCGGTAAGCCGGCAGGATACGGCTTTGGGGACAATCCGACTCCGCTTCCCCGTCCACTTCCTGCGCCAAATCCAGAAAGCGGCGCATCCGCTCATCAATGCTCAGACCGCGATCCTGCAGCAGTTCCAGCGCAGCGGCGCGGGCACGATACAACTTAAAAAACAGGGCGGCATCAATATCGGTGTATTCAATGGGATCATCGGTCTCCTCGGTGACGAAGCTGACCTTTTCCGTGTCGAGCAAATAGACCTCAATCCACGCAGGACAAGACAGACCCGGCATCACCTCACGCCGCGCGCCGTAGTCGGCCACAAAGCGAGGATGTTGGCGGCAGTTTTGGCACAGCGCACCTTCGCCGTGCAGGGCGTAGAGATCGCAGAGGTTTTCCTCATTGAGCAGCAGGCAGCGGCCATCGGCGCTGCGCGACATCTGCACCTCACCGTCCACCGTCACCAGCGACTGTCGCACTCGCTCACCCATTGCACCTTCCAGCCGCGTAAAGCGCGCGGCGCTCTCATCGTCCACCACGATCTCCCAACCGGCGCAGCAGGTGTCGGGACAGGCCGTTGTCAGGCAGCGGAAATCTTTGTCGCGGTTCGGTTTTGTGATGAGCATACGCTTCGCCCCCCCTTTTTTCTCCATCATACGCGCCGTGAGGAGAATTGGCAAGAAAAACCGCTTAATTTTGTCACATTGTTGCAAACGCAACATCTATTGATTTCTCTTCATTATATGATGAACGCAGCTGCTACCCTCTTATCCTTTTTGGCACTTTGGTCAGATTACACAAAAATATCTCGCGCTTTTCGTCACACTTCTCCCCGACATTTGGGGCGATTACACTTGCATCACCACAAGATATAGTGTATTATATTTCATACTCGCCCACAAGCGCCTTCCGCCGAAAGGTGGAAGTTCTGATAAGCCAAGTGCGAACTTTTATCACACAAGGAGGAACCATCTATGAAGATCATCAAGCGAAACGGCTCGGAAGTCGTTTTTGACATCACCAAGATCATTATGGCCATCACCAAGGCCAACGAGACGGTGGCAGAAGCCGACCGTATGACCCCCGTGCAGATCCAGCGCATTGCACAGAGCGTGGAACTGCAGTGTCAGAAGATGAATCGTGCCCCCACCGTGGAAGAGATTCAGGATATGGTGGAGCATCACATTATGGCTCACGGCGCTTTTGAGGTGGCCAAGAGCTATATCACCTACCGCTACACCCGCAGCCTGGTGCGTAAGTCCAACACCACCGACGACAAGATCCTCAGCCTCATTGAGTGCAACAACGAAGAGGCCAAGCAGGAGAACAGCAACAAGAACCCTGTGGTGAACTCCACCCAGCGCGACTACATGGCCGGTGAGGTCAGCCGCGATATTACCAACCGCATCCTGCTTCCCCGTGAGATCGTGGACGCCCACAACGAGGGTATCATCCACTTCCACGACACCGACTACTACGCCCAGCACATGCATAACTGCGATCTGGTGAATCTGGAGGATATGCTGCAAAACGGCACCGTCATCACCGGCACGCTGATCGAGAAGCCCCACAGCTTTGCCACCGCCTGCAACATTGCCACTCAGATCGTGGCACAGGTGGCCTCCAACCAGTACGGCGGTCAGTCCATCAGCCTGACTCATCTGGCTCCCTTTGTGGAGGTGAGCCGCCAGAAGCTGCGCCAGAACGTGCGCGAGGAGCTGAGCGGCATCGGCGGTGAGTTTACCGACGAGCAGATCAACGCCATTGCCGAAAAGCGTCTGCGCGAGGAGATCCGCCGCGGCGTACAGACCATCCAGTATCAGGTGGTCACGCTGCTGACCACCAACGGTCAGGCACCCTTTGTCACCGTGTTCATGTATCTGGGTGAGGCCCGCAGCGAACAGGAGCGCGACGACCTGGCACTCATCATTGAAGAAGTGCTGCTGCAGCGCTATCAGGGCGTGAAGAACGAACAGGGCGTGTGGGTCACCCCTGCCTTCCCCAAGCTGATCTATGTACTGGAAGAGGACAACATCCGCGAAGACAGCAAGTACTGGGAGCTGACGAAGCTGGCCGCCAAGTGCACCGCCAAGCGCATGGTTCCCGATTACATCAGCGAGAAGAAGATGCTGGAGCTGAAGGTGGACAAGAACGGCGAGGGCCACTGCTACACCTGCATGGGCTGCCGCAGCTTCCTGACCCCCTACGTGGATCCCGAAACCAACCAGCCCAAGTACTACGGCCGCTTCAATCAGGGCGTGGTGACCATCAACCTGCCGGACGTGGCACTCTCCTCCGGCGGCAACATTGAAAAGTTCTGGCGCATTCTGGAAGAGCGTCTGGAGCTGTGCCATCAGGCGCTGATGTGCCGTCACGAGCGTCTGAAGGGCACGCTGTCCGACGCTGCGCCCATTCTGTGGCAGTACGGTGCCTGCGCCCGTCTGAAGAAGGGTGAGCCCATCGACAAGCTGCTCTATGGCGGCTACTCCACCATCTCTCTGGGCTATGCCGGTCTGTATGAGTGCGTAAAGTATATGACCGGCAAGTCCCACACCGATCCTGCCGCCACTCCCTTTGCGCTGGAGATCATGGACAAGCTCAACGCCGCCTGCCGCGGCTGGAAGGCTCAGCACAACATTGATTTCAGCCTCTACGGCACGCCGCTGGAGTCCACCACCTACAAGTTCGCCAAGTGCCTGCAGAAGCGCTTCGGCGTGGTGGAGGGCATCACCGACAAGGGCTATATCACCAACAGCTACCACGTCCACGTCACCGAGCCTATCGACGCTTTCCGCAAGCTGGAATTTGAGGCGCAGTTCCAGCATCTGTCCCCCGGCGGCGCCATCAGCTACGTGGAAGTGCCGGACATGCAGAACAATCTGGACGCGGTACTCAGCGTGATGCAGTTTATCTACGACAACATCATCTACGCCGAACTGAACACCAAGAGCGACTACTGCCAGTGCTGCGGCTGGGACGGCGAGATCCAGATCGTGGAAGAGGACGGCAAGCTGATCTGGAAGTGCCCCCAGTGCGGCAACACCAATCCGGACAAGATGAACGTGGCACGCCGCACCTGCGGCTACATCGGCACCCAGTACTGGAATCAGGGCAGAACCCAGGAGATTCAGGACCGCGTGCTGCATCTGTAAAACACAACACAACATATGAGGGGTGGGCAAAATGTCCGCCCCTCCCCCTTAAAGGAGACACACCATGCACTACGGCGAACTGAAAACATGTGATATTGCCAACGGCGCCGGTGTACGGGTGACACTGTTCGTCTCCGGCTGCACCAACCGCTGCCCCGGTTGTTTCCAGCCCCAGACGTGGGACTTCTGCTACGGCCGCCCCTATACGGCCGAAACGGAGACGCAGATCTTCGCTGAGCTGGACAAGAGCTACGTGGACGGACTGACGCTGTTGGGCGGCGAACCTTTTGAACCGGCCAACCAGCCCACCCTCACCGCGCTGCTGCGACGGGTGAAGGAGCGCTATCCCACCAAGAACGTGTGGTGCTTCACCGGATTCCGACTGGAAGAAGAGCTCAAGACCGAAGGCGCATACCCCCGTACGGCTTGCACCGATGAAATGCTCGGCTACATCGACATTCTGGTGGATGGACGGTTTATGCAGGAGCTCAAAGACATCTCTTTGCAGTTCCGTGGCAGCCGCAACCAGCGCATCATCGATCTGAACGCCACACGCGCCGCCGGCGAAGTGGTGATCTGGGAAAAGCTGAGACGGTAAGGAGATGGAGAAAACGCTCTCCACGCCAAGAATATTTGCAAAGTAAAAAACCCACCGATTCGCAGGCAGCGAATCGGTGGGTTTTTTGATAAATCACACGGATCAGACGGCAGCCATGATCTCCTCAACGGTCATGTCAGCGCCAAAGCCGAGGTTTTCCAGCGTACGGCCATCGGCCATGTAGTCCTCCTCGGTAATCACACCGGCCACTTCCACAAAGGCCTTCAGCACAGGCAGCTCAATGCCCAGACGCTTGGCAAAGGACAGCAGCAGCGCCGCGCCGCAACCGCAGTCTTCCGTCAGATAGCGGTGCTTGATGCAGTCGGGGCCGCTGAGGGTCATAAAGACATCGATCTCGGGATGGTCCTCACTG
Source organism: Vescimonas sp. (assembly GCA_045612165.1). GTDB lineage: Bacteria > Bacillota > Clostridia > Oscillospirales > Oscillospiraceae > Vescimonas. Next base: position 47,776 of record JAZKYM010000047.1, on the reverse strand, counting down.
TGGGTAATCTTGTTATACATACCCAGAGGATTGGCATGCTCTTCCACGCCCAGCGCGTTGAGCACCTGCATACGCTCTTCACGGATCAGGCCGCCCACACGCACACCGGCAGGGGTAAAACCGTGCTGGAAGAGCACGAAGTCATCGCCCATAGTCTCAATCTTGGAGGCGGAGAGCACCGTGGTGCCGATGTGCATGATCACGTTATTGGCATTGAGTGTGCCTTCAAACACGTTCTTGTTTGCCTTGAAATCCCACACGCCTTCCAGCGCCTCGATGACACGGGCGGTATCGGAAGAAGGCAGAGAGGCAATGCGCTTAGGCTTGAGGGGCATGCCCATGGTGACTTCCGCATCGCCCGTCAGACGGCAGGGACCCAGATTACCCTCCTGCTCGGTGAGGGTTACCTTAGCGGTGACGCCCATCTCGTCAAAGACCTTGCGGAACACAAAAGCGCCCAGATTGCCGGGAACGATCAGAATGTGCTGGCCATCCTGCACGTAGGGGGCGATGGCACGGGCCACTTCCTCGTGACGGGAGGACATGACGTGGACGGCGATCAGCTCGGCATCCTTCACAGCCTCAGCAGGATCGGTGGTCACGTGGGCGATGGGGGCGATCATGCGCACCTTGCCACGCATCTGGATGCTGCCCAGCTCACGAACCTTCATAAGGGCCTTTTCGTAGGCAATGCTGTCATAGAGAGTCACTTCGAACCCTCTGTCGGAATACACCGCAGCAGCGGCATGGCCGGTGGAGCTGCCACCAATGACAGTAATCTTCTTGATCATCAGTATATCCTCCTTTTACGGGCAAAGATTCTTTGCGATTGTATGCAGGGCACGCAGATTTTCCTGCGCCTTGAACTCCTCTTCCGTCATGCACTGGAGTGCACCGAAAGAGCAGGCGCGCACACAGGCAGGCTTCATGCCGTTTTTCACGCGGTCGTTGCAGCCGTCGCACTTGACCATTTTGCCATCGGCGGCACGGTAACGGGGTGCGCCGAAGGGACACGCCATGGCGCAGCTCTTGCAGCCGATGCAGTTGGTGTTGTCGTAGATGGTGAAGCCGGTTTCGGGATCCTTGCTGAGGCAGCCCACGGGGCATGCCGTGATGCAGGGTGCATCGGTGCAGTGCATGCAGGCGGCGGAGATATAGGCGCAATAGTTGCTGCCGTCGTTGAGCTTGAGCTCATTGTCATACGTCTTGCGGAAGCACTGGTCGCCGGCAGCCAGATCAATATCGTTCTGGTCCATACAGCCCATCATGCAGGCAGAGCAGGCACTGCACTTATCCTGATCGAATACAAAAATATGTTTCATACTCATTCGCCCTCCTGCAGTTTACGGATGTTGCAGCGCATGCCCTTAAAGCCGGGGAAACCGGAATAGGGATCCACATGGTTGCGGCCGATCAATTCATTCACGTTGGCCTCGGTATAGCCGTGCAGCGCCATCAGGACGCCTGCTTTCGCCTTTCCGGTGACCTTGACCGCCATGCGGATCTCACCGTAGGGGCTGGAGATAGCGACCCAGTCGCCGTCCTTCAGGCCCAGACGGGCAGCGTCGGCCGTGTGCACCTCCACCGTGGGATCGGGACGCAGGCTGCGCAGCCAAGGCGTCTCGTGGATTCTCGAGTGCAGGGCGTGGGCCAGACGGGCGCCGGTGCACAGGTAGAACGGATACTTCTCCCGGGTTTCGGGATCATTCTGGTCAGCCAGCGGATCGGTATAAACGGGCAGCGGATCGAGGCCGTACTTGGGGTCGATCTTGGCAATTGCGCCGGAGCAGAACTCAAACTTGCCGCTGGGGGTCTTGAAGCCGTTGGCCAGAACCTTACCGGCCTGAACGGGCCACTTGGCGATGGGCACCTTTACCGGCAGGTCGCTGGCCTTCAGATCGGCAACAGTAACGCCGCAGCCTTCGATGATCCAGTCCATGCAGGCCTCGTAGCCCTGTTTGAGCAGATCGTCATCCAGATCCATCACACGGGCCAGATCGCACAGGATATCCACATCGGCACGGGAGTCATAGAGAGGCTCGATGACCGGTTTGGTAAAGGTAAGGTAGCCGCCCTGATAAGCCTTCAGCTCACCGCGCTCCACAGAAGTGCAGGCAGGCAGCACGATATCGGCGTACTTGCAGGTGAGGGTCATAAAGAGGTCGGTATTGACGAAGAAGTCCAGCTTCTCCGCCATGGCGGCCAGCAGCTTATCGGTCTCGGGCAACATCTTGGCGTTCATGCCCATGCCGAGGATGGCCTTCACGGGATAGGGTGTGCCCTCCTCCAGCTGGCGCAGCAGGTCAACAGCCTGGAACTCATCATACAGATCATTCCACAACGGGAAACGCTCGGCGCCGATCTGGTCCTGACCGCCGGGATAGCGGTTAGAGCGGAACTCATGCTCACGCACGGCAAAGCCGGCAGGCTTATGCAGGTATGTAGGAGGATTGGGGATGTTGCCGCCCACGCGGTCGAAGTTACCGGTGAGGGCCGAGAGGCACACGATGGCGCGGTGGGCGTTGAAGCCGTTGATATGGTGTACCAGCGCAGAGGCGGAATAGTTGGTGGCAGCAGGGCCGTTGGTGGCGTAGAGCTTGGTAGCCTCCCAAATCATATCAGGATCCAGACCGGTGATGTCGGCCACCTTATCCAGCGGATACTGCTCCGCCAAAGCCTTATACTCTGCAAAACCGTGGGTGTACTTCTCCACGTACTCCATGTCGGCCCAGCCGTTTTCGATGATCAGCTTCGCCATACCGAGAGCCAGCGCGCCATCGGTACCGGGGTTGATCTTCAGGAAGATATCGGCCAGATTCTTGGAGGCAGGCGTTTCGCGGATGTCGATGATGATGACCTTGCCGCCGCGCTCTTTCAGCTTCTGAACACCGGCCACAGAGAGATGGTTGGAATAGTAACCGTCAAAGTTCCAGCCAAGGAAGGTGTTGGCGTGGCCCATATCGGGACCGGCACCGCAGCCGGCGGTGCACTTATCGCCCATGATCTTTGCCGTCACGCAGGTGCTGTCATCGGAGCCGAAGTTCACGCTGCCGAACACATGGGCCATACGGTGCAGAATGGGGCGGTACCACTTGCAGTAGCCGCTGAAGAAGGCGACGGAATGGGCAGAATACTGCTCTTTCACCTTGTTCAGATTTTCAGCGATGATGCGATACGCCTCGTCCCAGCTGATGGGTTCAAACTTGCCTTCACCGCGCTCACCCACGCGCTTGAGGGGCGTTTTGATACGGTCTTCGCGGTAAACGTAATTGCGCAGGGCCGAGCCCTTGGTGCACAGTTTACCGTGGCTATAAGGATGTTCCATCGTGCCTTCCACGCGGATGATCTTCCCATCCTTCACATAGCAGTCCACGCCGCAGTGGTGGCCGGGGCTGCAGATGGCGCACAGGGAACGTTTTACTTCAATGCCGCTGTCCTCACCGGGGATCTTGGCCTTGATTTTCTTTTCAAGTTCAGTCAATGGAATACCCTCCCAAAAATCGAATAAAGCCGTTCGGAATACCTTTTTCCTGCAGGAAGCAGACCGTCTTGATGTCCAGACCGGCCGCCTCATTTTCGATCATTTTAATAAACGCGTTCTTAATGGCACCGTTGCTGTCTGCCGAGCCGATGATATTGATGCACTTGATCTTCTTCCCGTCTCTGACGGCGCGGATATAGTAGCGATTATCCTCGTACTCATAGACTTCATCGGTGTCCTTGCAGGAGCTGACATCACCGATGCACATGAAATCGTAGTCCATATAATGGGCCAGATTGATCAGCACGTTGGCGTCGAACCGGGCCGGAACGCCTGCCATATTGGAACCGGCGATCTGTCCCTGTTTGCAGGCGTTGAACCACACGCCGATGTTGCGGTGGGTGCCGCTCTGGATATCCAGAGCCTCGCAGCAGTCACCGGCGGCATAGATGCCGTCCCAGTTGGTACGCATGGTCTGATCCACCACCACGCCGCGGTTCATGGTAAAGCCGCTGTCTTTCAGGAAGCCCACGTTCATACGCACACCGATGCAAACAGCAATCGTATCGGCGGTGAAGCGCTGGCCGTTTTGCATAACGGCGGTCAGCTGGCCGTTTTCCTCCTGCTCAATGTGGGAAAGCATCTGGCCGCAGGAGACTTTCACACCCTTGGACTCCAGATCTTTCTGGGCGCGCTGGGCAGTTTCCTCGAATGCGGCCACGTAGAACATCCACTTGGCGCCGTCCACCAACGTGCAGGGAATGTTTTTGGCAGCCAGATCCTCCACGATCTTGATGCCCACCCAGGACGCGCCGATCACAAGACCGCTGGTGATCTTGCCGCTATCGAGCGTCTGTTTGAGCTGAACGGCATCCTGTGCGGTGCGCATTTTGAACACACCGGGCAGATCCAATCCGACAATGGGCGGCATCACGGCAGAGGCACCGGTGCTGATGAGGATCTTGTCGTACGGCACTTCCCTGCCATCCGGCAGTTTGACCGTTCTGGTTTCCGGATCGATCCCGGACACAGGTGTGTTGACGTGAACATTGAGGTTCAGTTGGTTGCGAATGGTCTCCAAATCCCCGTAGGGGAACATGGCCTCATAGGGAATGGCACCCTTTACGTAATAGGTAGTCAGCATGGGATTATACGGGCCGATGTCCGTATCGGAATAGACATCGATCTGCGCCGCAGCATCCAGCCTACGGATTTCTCTGGCAGCGTTATAACCGGCGCCGCCGAAGCCAATAATGGCGTATTTACTCATAATTTCCTCCGATAAATCCCCCTTCGGGGGTTAGCAGCGAATTTTTCAGATCAGCAGGTCGCTCAGCGACGCCACATCTGCCACATCCTCCACATGGCTGAGAACTTCAATGGCGCGCTCTATCTTTTCTGCCGACAGCACGGATGCCGCCTGCTGACGGAACATGTCGGCGATCCAGCCCAGATCCACCTTCTCCTCCTGAGGGGTAAAGCGGCTCTCCAAAATCAGATATCGGCTGCCCAGCTCACGGGTCAGCCAGCTGACATCCGCTTCGCTGGCTTTATCCAGATTATCACTGGGGCCGTTGCTGCTGTTGTTGCCGCAGATAATGCCGGTGTAGCAGCGGGGTTCATCCAGCGCATCACGCTGGTTATGAATGCCTCTGTTGACACTCTTTGCGATCAGCACGCCGTCACGGGCACGGTAGCCGTACTCGTAAGCGCGGAAATCGGAGTCGGTCACATTGTGATAGTCGGTGGGCAGCGTGGAACACTCACAGCCCATGCCGATGGACTGGTTGATCTTTCTGGCGTCCATGCCGTACACCTTGGCGGTGGGGATGATGCAGGCAAAGATCTGCCAGCTGGTCAGACCCCAGCCCTTTTCCTTACGCCGCTCTTCCGAGGGCTGAACGGCCATAGCGATGCGCTGATAGACCTCGTAACCGGCCACGATGGCGGCGATCAGGTCCTGACCGCTGCGATGCTTCTCCTCGGCAGCCAGCCACGCACAGGGGATGATACCGGCGGCAGGACGGCCGGTTTGGGAAGATGCCTCCTGATCCAACACATCGGCAAGTGTACCCATCACCAGTGCGGAATTGACGGCGGCCAGTTTGGTGCCACAGCCCCACACGGTAGTGGGACCGCCTTCGCCGCCGTTGGCCTCGCAGGCCATTTTCAGCACTTTAGCGGCAATTTCGGTCTTCCCTGCCGCCAATGCTGCGCCGATGGTATGGATCAGGAGCATCTTCGCCTGCTCGACAACTTCTGCAGGCAAGTCTTCATACCGCAGCTGCTGGGCATACTCGCTGAGCTGCTGCGTGTAAGTGGTGGTTGTCAAAAAATTGTTCTCTTTATACAAACGATTATACCGCATACGTTCCCTCCTGACTGATCAATGGAAGAAGGTGGGCAGCACAGCGGCGTCCTCGATCTTGTCCAGACGGCAGATGCAGTCCAGCGCTTTCTCGATGGTCTCGCTGCTGAGGACGTTTCGGGTCTCCAGACGGAAACGATCCTTAAACTCGTCACGGGTCATCATATAGTGGGGATGACCGGGATGGGTGAAGGCGCTCTCCACATACTCTGTGCCATCCTTCATGCGCACTGTCATAAACTTCTCAGGATGCTTACCATCCATCAGATCCTTGAGCAGCTTCAAGCCGCCCATCTTGACAAATCCGTCGGCCTTGACCTTATTGAGGAGGGCCAAAATTTGGGGATTCTTCATAGTTTCCGGCTGATACCAGATGGCACCCGGATCGGGGTAATACATGGCGCAGGCAGTGACATAAGGGATGGAGAACTGGGCCTGCGTCAAAGACTCGTAGCCCGTTTCGGTATAGAAATGGCGGAAAGCCACGGAGGGGCTGATGATGATCTCCTCCACGTCATCGGGGTTGAAGCGGTTTTTCGTCACCAGACGACCGGCCAGTTCGGCATAGGTCTGGACAAACATATTGGCAGGCCAGTGCTTGACCAGCAGCATGTCCATCATCATCCAGTGCTCGCCCAGCTCCTTGGTAAGCCACTCGGGTTCCTGATAGCCGCAGTGGGCCAGATAAGCGGTCGGATCGTCAAAGGCATCTTCCATATTGCGGATGCCGTTGAGCACGGTTTTGACCATGGTGATGCAGCTTTCGGCACGGCAGCCGTAGAGATAATCCAGCGAATCGGACATGGTCAGCTCGTGAATATTGGCAGGAATCGTGGCACAGGCGGTGCCGACGCCGAAAAGCTGGTTCATCTGCTCTTCAGACAGGTCCATCAGCTTCATGATGGCAGGCAGAATGCCGAAGATGTTATAGCTGGCAATGCCGCCGCGGCCGGCCAGACCCACGCGCTGGTAGATCTCGTAGCCCACCACAACAGCGGTCAGCAGGTCTTTACCGCTCTTATGCAGCACTTCGGCTGCAATCACGGCGGCAGGGATGACGCCGCAGGAGGGGTGACCGGTCACGGAGCAGTCCTCCCAGTCCAGAGTGTCGCCCATGGTACCGGCGGTGAACATAGCAGCTTCCCAGCTGACCTTGGCGCCGTCTGCCCACAAAGTGGCAACGCCCTCGCTGCCCGGCGACATTTCCTTGGAAATTTCAATGGCATCCTTGACCAGCTGAAGTTCTGCACTGCAGATACTGACGCCGACGGTCTGCATAATCATCATCTTGGCGCGCTCAATCACAGCAGGGGGAATATCGTCATATGTCACCGTCTTGATGAAATGACACATCTGCTTTGTCAAATCTGTGGCCAGAGGGCCATGAACATTATAACCCATACAGGTCTCCTCCTCTTGCATCGGTCTGTCCCGTTGCCGGGAAATCGCTCAAAGGGTAAAAAGCTTACCCAGTCCGGGCAGCTTATCATATACACGGGAATGTCTCAGACAGGCCCAGAGGCTTGCCTGATGGCTGGTGATCACGGGCATACCCAGATCTTCCTCCAGAATTTGAATCAGTTCCATGGTGGCAAGACCCATGCAGCTGAGGAAGAAAACTTCCGCGCCCTCGGTCTTGAGGCGCTTGGCCTCGCGGTACAGGAACTGCTTGCTGGAGTGGCCGAACTCGCCCACGCGGTTGAAGCCCACACCGGTGATGGAGGTAACTTCCAGACCGTTATCCTCCATAAACTTCTTCTCGGCAATGTTGGTGGCCTCGGGATAGGGCGTCATGACCACGGTTTTGCTCAGACCCAGCGCCTGATACGCCTCCAGCACGGCGGTACTGGTGGTCAGACCCTTGCAGCCGCTGGCGCGCTCGATACGCTCGATGCATTCTTTATCGAAGCCATAGCCCTTGATACAGCTGCCGGAGGTGCAGCCGAACAGAATCACATCGTGATGCCACTTGCGGTACATCTTGGCCGCCTCTTCCAACTGGTCGGAGAGGAACACCAGACCCTCGGGCGTGGGGCCGGGGAACCACAGGCGGCTGCTGTTGAAGGAAACGCCTTCGGGGGCGTACTTATTGAAAGCATGCTCCACCTGATCATCAATGGGGGCGATCACGCCAATTCTGGCACGCATGCTATACATACCATCTCTGTAAATCATCAGATCACGCCCTCCTTTCAAAGGCTAAACAGCTTGCCAAGCTTTTCCGGCTTGGCACCGACGCGGCTGCGGCGCAGCGCGCCCCACAGGGCCGCCTGCTGGCCGGTGACCACCGGCACACCCAGCACGGTTTCCAGATCGTTGACAAGCTCCAGAGTGGTCAGACCCATACCGCTCAGGTACAGGACATCGGCACCGTTGAGATCCAGTTTCAGGGCGTTGCGGTACAAGAGGTACTCGTCACAGGCTTCCAGCGTGTAGCCCTGATCAAGGACATAGCTGACGTCCATGTTGGAAATAGCGGTTACCTCATAGCCACCGCTCTCCAAAAAGCGCTTCTCCTCTTCGTTGGCAGCCTCGGGATAGGGGGTCATCACAGCCACCTTCTTTGCACCAAGCGCATGCAGCGCATCCAGCACCGCGACACTGGCAGACAGGCAGGGATGACCGCTGACACGCTCGATCTCGACGGAGCAGGCCTGTTCCTGCTCGAAGCTCAGAACATGCTGGCCGGAGGTGCAGCCAAAGACCACCAGGTCCACATCGTAATTCTGATACATGGCGGCAGCCTGTCCCACGCGGTCGGTCAAAACTTCCATGCTGTCGGCAGGGTAGCTGATCTTTGTGGAAGCGAAGGACACACCCTCAGGAGCATAGATATGAAAAGCGTGCTCCACATTTTCGCTCATCGGCGTAATCAGACCGATCTTTGCTCTCCAACCGTACATATCAGTTCATCTTCCTTTCTTTTATCTTCCGCTCAGAAGTTGTCCTTCTCCTCAGCGTAGATTCTGGGCAGGAGCCACGCCAGATTGGTGAACTCCTTAATGTTATGCTTCAGCAGCGCTCTGGGCAGCTGCTCAGGCAGCGGACCTTCCGGGAAACGGGCCAGCTTGCCGTCCTTGATGCACCAGCCGAACCAGAAACGGGAGCGCAGCTCCACGCCGCCCTCCACAGGGCGTACAAAGTGGCAGGAGGTAGTACGGACGTCTTCCGATGCCATGGCAATGATGGTACCGGGAAAGTTTTCAAACTTCTCGCGGTCAAAGCCCATCTCCCATGGCGGAATGAAGGGCACCTGCACGTCCTTGGGCACAGGGCCAAAGGCCTCGGTGATGTCGTGGCGCGTGTGCCACAACTTCTCGCGGTAAGACAGGTTGGGATCCAGCGCCTGCTCCACATTACGGGTCTGGGCATAGAGGTGGTCCTCCTTGTCCCAGATCTTATAGCGCAGGGTATCCAGACCGTGCCATGCAAACCACCAGTCGAACATCTCGGGGGTCACATCGGGGATGAACATCAGGTTGGCCATGTAGGCTGTGCCGTCGGGCAGCGCGCAATAGCCAAACTCACCGGGGAGATAACCGGGCTCAAACATGCGGTTGATCTGATCGGGGGGCAGGATCTCCTCGGGGCTCAAGCGAGCCGCCTCAGCTTTGGCATACAGCTCCGGAGCCACAGGCTCCATGTCCTTTTCGTAATATTTATAATAGCTTTTTTGCTTATCCTGTTCGGTAATGGGGGGATGAGGATTCATAATAACATCCTTTCTGCTTCACTTGCGCGAAGAATCGTATCAATGAGACGTCCCGACACAGGCGCATTGCGCCTGCGCCGGGACTATCATGCGGATAAAGGGATTACTCCATGGAACCAATGTACTCGGCAGCATACTCAGCAGCCATTCTGCCGCTGTTCAGGCAGAAGCCCATGGTGTTGCCGCCCAGGATGAAGGGATAGGTATCGCCATAGATATCGCAGGCGTCCATACCGGCTGCATACAGGCCCTTGATGGGATAGCACTCGTCATCCACAACCTCGGTCTTGTAGTTGATCTTGATGCCGCCCAGCGTGCCGTAAGCACCGGGGAAGGCCTGCAGGGAGTAGAACGGCCCCTTGCGCACGGGACGCATGAACTGGCGGTCCTTATTGAACAGGCTATCATAGCCGTTGTCACAGTCGTCGTTATAGAGTTCCAGCGTAGCACTCAGACCCTTATAGTCGATGCCGGTCTTTTCGCACAGCTCCTCGATGGTGTCAGCCTTGACGAAGTAGGGATAGTTGCCTGCCAGAGCAGCCTCGGCTTCATTATCAAAGTGATCAAACACATCGGGACCCTGAATGCCGAAGATATCCACGCCGTGCTTCTTGTAATACTTGACGGTGGCGCTATCCATGATGGTAAAGCAGGTGTGACCGGGCTGACGCATGATGGAGTTACCGGTGGTGCAGGTGTTGGCGATGCAATCCTCGGGGATGAAACGCTCACCCAGCTTGTTGACCCACAGCACGGGCTGGCGGAAAGCGCCTTCCAGCTTGAAGTGGTTCAGGTTGTCGGGGATCTGATACATCAGGTCCATGATGATGTTGCCGTGAGCGCCGCCCACTTCCCATGCCATCTTGATACCGTCGCCCACGTTGCCGGGGATACGGAAAGAGAACAGATCCTTGCCCCAAGTCAAGCCGGTATGCTCCTTGATCATCTGGGGGTTGTCACCGAAGCCGCCGGTACAGAGGATGACAGCCTTGGCGCTGACTTCCACCTCGTCGCCGTTGGAGCAAATGCCCTTCACGCCCACGATACGGTCGCCTTCCTTGATCAGCTGCTTACCGGCAGTTTCCATCTCGAACTGAACGCCCAGCTCCACAGCGCGCTCATACATGGCCTTGGTCATACGGGCAGCCACACGGGGACCGATACGGCCGCCGTCAGCAGGCTTAACAGCGTGGCAGGTACGCTCAGGCTCGGCATAGCTGCGCATACGGGTGGGGGTGTACAGGCAGGTATTGCGGTATACAAACTCCACGCCCATATCTTCCAGCCACTCGATGGTGTCGGCGCTCTTGCGGTAGTAATCGTACACCAGGCGGGCATCTGCCTGCCAGTGCGCCCAATGCATATGCTTGAGGAACGCATCATCAGCGGTCAGGTTGTAACCCACGTTGGCCATGTGCTTAGTGCCGATGGCCAGAGGGCCCACGCCCATGTTGGAAGCACCACCGGTGTTCTTGGACTTTTCAAGGGTAATGACGCTCAGGCCCTGCTCGGCAGCGGCAATGCTGGCTGCCAGACCGGACAGACCGGCTGCGACGACAACGACGTCTGCTTGCATTTTCTTCATAACCTAACCTCCGTTAATTATTCGGGTTTTACAGGGGGATAACAATCTTTCCAATCCTTCAACTTTTCCTGAATGGTTTCCAGATTCTGCATGCGGCGGCCATGGCCGGCGCGGATTCCGCTCAAATGGAGATTGTCGCCGTACTCAGACCAGCGGCACACATCGAAATCCTGCTCCCAGGTGATCTGCACCTTGCCGTCCACCTCGCTCACGCGGGCGGAAATGTCGCAGGTGGGGCAGATGAGTTTGCCCTTGCGCAGCTGCAGGTGATCACCGTGGCAGATGGGGCAAGCCTCTTCGGCATCGCCCAGATAGCAGTGGTGACCCTTATTCTCCTGAGCGGCCTTTACCAGATTCTGACCCAGCTGATAGGCACGGGCAGTGGCGGCATCATCGAGAATCACAGTGCCAATGGCAGGATGTCCCTCCACCAGCATCTGATCAGCCAGATGCATCTTGCTGCCGCACAGTTCGGTGGCGGCGAAGTTCAAAACGGGCATCAGATAGTTGGTCCAGTCGGTACCGCCTACACCGATCGTGGCGGCATACTTGGCCTTTTCATTACAGCGGCGCTTCAGCTGGCTCAGGAAGCGGTGCTGACGGTTCAGCGCATCCAGCAGACGTCCGGCCACCGTCAGGTTATAGCAGGGAGAGGCAACAACGAAAGCGTCTGCCTCCATGACCATTTCCACATACTTGGTGTACTGATCTGCATTATCAGGGATGGAGCAAACCGTATCCTGACCGTTGATGACCTTCTTGCTCATGCACACTTCGCAGCCGGTACAAGGCTTGACCTGGAAGTCCTGAAGCCGCAGCAGCGCTACTTCACAACCAGCATCTTCTGCACCTTTCAGAGCAAATTTCGCCAAAATTTCACTGTTTCCCATGCGGCGACCCGCACAAATAGCGACTACTTTCATTAACTCCACATCCTTTCGTTTTTTGACAAATACACATATTGATTGATTGTAAAAATTATATAGCGAAAAGGGAAAAAAAGCATTGGCGCACCTGCAATTTTATGATACAATCATCACATGCCAACATGTGCACTTTGTGCACTTAACTGGAGGAATCGACCAAATGATTGCTTTGACAAAACACATCTTCACCGATCTGTGTCAGGATTCCGGGTGGCAGGTCCACCACATTCCCCTGTCCGACTTTGGTCCATGGAAAGGCGTGAGACTGTATTTCCCCGGCTGTCAGGTTGCATCGGATCTGCTCTACGTCATCGAGTACGGCGCGCTGCCTCCCACGGAGGAACTGCCGGAGGAGATGGCGCTGTGCGTTCTGGGATCTCAGATCCCTCCCGAGCTGAGAAACCGCGCCTGCGCCGTGGAGGCCGACTGCGCCCTTCTCCCCTTCTACACCGCCATTCAGCAATATCTGGACCGGCTGTATCAGTGGGATCAGAAGCTGTCCGAACTGCTGCTGGGCAGCGGCTCACTGCAGGAAATTTTGGACTGCAGCAACCCCATTCTACGCAATCCCTGCATGTTTCTGGACGATCACTTCACCCTCATGGCCTTCAGCGGCAAGCTGACCGCAGAGGACAACCCCCTGTTCTACGAAACGGTCCAGCTGGGACGCTCGCCCAACCGCCTGTTTGAAACGCTGCTGGCCATGCCGCCGCAGGCACGACTGAACTACCTCCCCCGCGACAACGTTATCGTCACCAATATGCTCTCCGGACAGGGCGAGCTGATCTCCAACTGTCTGGTGGACGGCATCCCCGTGCTGCGCTTTTTCATGGCCTGCACCATCACCGACGGCGACGGCCTGCGGGATCTGGTGGCCCACCTGATGTCCCGTATCCGCAGCAGCCCCGGCATCCGCGACTGGGCAAAGCGCAGCTCCGGCGACTATGACATCCTCTTCTCCCGACTCATCGACAGTCCTGCCGAGGCCATCAGTCAGGAGACCATTACCTCTCTGGGACTGAACCGGTACAACATCTTCTGCGTTTCCGCCATCGACTTTGGTTCGCAGGTGGTAGAGCGGTCTGCCATTCTCGCCAAGCTTCGCCTCCTCTGTCCCCGTATCCGCTTCTTCGTATATAACGACCGCTCTTACGCTCTGCTGGGCGGTATTCAGAAGGACGCCGAAGAAGATCCCTTGCTGGCGATGGAGCGACTGCTCTTCCACTATCTGGGCGACCTGAGTGCCAGCTACGGACTGAGCAACGAATTTACCGATCTCTCGGCGCTGGGCGATGCCTGTTCGCAGGCGGAATATACGCTGGACTACGCATTCCAGCACCCTGTCAGCAGCGAGGAACAGCGTTCCGTCAGCTATCCCGACGTCATGCTCAACCATATGGTCAGCCACTTCTTTGGCAGCTATCCCTTTGATATCTACTGTCCGGCCACCTTCCGCTCCATACTGGAGGACAGCCGCTCCAACTCTGCTGTGGACAACACGCAGCTGCTTTATACCTATCTGGCCAACCAATGCAACGCCACGTCCACCGCGCGGCAGCTGCACATGCACCGCAACAACGTGATTTACCGCATTGCCCGTCTGCAGGAGCGGTACAATCTGGATCTGGAGGATTACATCCAGCGCACGCTGCTGCTGATGTGCTGCATCGCAGCCAACCAGCGCAACCACCAATGAATAGCGAAAGCGTCCGATTCCCTTGAATCGGACGCTTTTCTTTTTTCAGAATACAAAGGTCTCCCCTTCTGCCGCGCGCTCCAGCACCAGCCGGGCAGCGGCCACATCCTGCGCGCCAAGACCGCAGGACTCAAAAAGAGTGATGGAAGTCTTGTCATCTTCCGTCCTGCCAAAGGTGGTATCACTGTGGCACCGACCCACTTCGCCCACGATCTGTTCCTTGGTGAAACGGCCGTTCTTCATGGGGATCACCAGATCGCCGGCCAGCGTCAGCGCCGTATCCATGCTGTCAACGTAGACCCGGCTGACATCCAGCACAGACTCGTCGATCTCGCGGAAGATGGGGCCGCAGGCACCCACCGCGTTGACATGGCAGCCGGGAGACAGCCAATCGCCAAACAGGATCGGTTCTCTGGCCTTGGAAACGGTGCAGACAATATCACTGCCCCGCACCGCCTGCTCTGCTTCCGTGCAAGCTACGATACGGCAGCCGGAATGGGCCTCAGTGAGCTTGGCGCAGGCCTCGGCGAGCCGCTTTTCCGTGCGGCTCCAAACGCGGATCTCTTCAATATCACGGATGGCGCAAATGGCTTCCGCGTGGGCAATCGCCTGATTTCCGGCGCCCAGCAGGCACAGGATCTTCGCATCACGGCGAGAGAGCCGATCAGTAGCCGCCGCGGTGGCGGCGGCAGTACGCACCAGCGTAATGTGTTCGGCTGCCACGATGGCCTTCAGCGCACCGCTGGCCACATCGAAAAGAACGATGGCGCTCTGGTTCGTGCCTGCCGCAGCCGCAGCAGGACCGGGGAACATGGCGATCTTGCAGCCGCAGATATTCTCTGCAGGATGGGAAGATGCCATCAGCGCCAAAATATTTCCGTTCTGATGAAACATGGCATTGCGAGGCAACGCACGAACGGAACCGTTAGACAGGTCGGCAAACACCTGATCCATCAGCGCAATGAGGTCGGTACTTTTCACGGCTGCGCAGACCGCCTCGTTGGAGATCAAACGGGTCTTATTCATAATAACTCCTCCGTTTCGGGTAGGTTATATTTTCCGGGGGCAACACACCTCTTGGGGCTGATTATAGCGCTTTTGCCGCCAAATAGCATTGGTTTTGCCCCACTGTTTCCCGCAAAGCCTCCGCCGCTTCAGTGTGCACTTTGTACATCCCGTCTGTCAGTGAATAAAAAAGCCCCCGACCAAATGGCCGGGGGCTGAAATTCATCCGATCAGGCGATTAGGCGCGGGGCAGAATGCCGTCCAGGATGGGGAAGATGATGCAGCCGATGATGATGTAAAGAACGACGGTCAGGCAGGTGTGCTTGAGGATCTCCTTCTTGGTCAGATCCTGGTTACCATACATCAGGGGGCTGACAGCGGCGGAACCGGGCAGGATGAAGCCGTAGCAAGCGGAGTAGATGCAGACCATAGCGGCAACGTTCATGTTGCAGCCAGCGGCCATGCAGATGGGAGCTGCCACGGGGATCATCATCATACCGATACCCATGTTGGAAGCCAGGTTGGTCAGAACAACGGCGACGATCAGGATGAAAGCGTAAACCACGAACACGGGCTTGCCTTCCATGATGGGGCCGAGGGTGCGGCCGAAGAAAGCGGTGAAGCCACAGCCGGCGTTGGTCAGAGCGGAACCCAGAGCGGTAGCGATAGCGACCAGCAGGATGGGACCCCAAACCATGCCGCTCATAACCTTACCGAACTCCAGAACGGGCTTGCCTTCCTTGGTCTTGATGATGCACAGCAGGACAACAGCCAGGCCGAAGATGCCGGGCAGGGACAGGGTACCGACGATCTTGACGAACACACCGTCGCCCTTCAGGTACTGGGCAGCGATGGTCAGCAGCATGCTGACGATCAGGACGATGGCGATGGCCAGCTGAGAACCGGTCAGCTTGGTGTCAGCGCCGGACAGGGAGTTGGAACGGAACTCGCGAATGGGGGTGAAGTCAACCTTGAACAGGGGCTTCATCAGCAGGACCAGCAGGACGATGGCGATGATACCCAGAATGAAGGTGGTGACGATGTACAGACCGAAGTCAACCTGCAGACCGCCGGTGATCTTGACGAAGATGTTGCACAGAGCCAGCTGCCAGCCCTTCTGGGGAATGATGAACTCACCCAAGCTGGTGGCGACCACGGAGTAGATGGTCATAGCAACGAAGTAGGGATGACGCATGGTCACGCCCATCTCCTCGGACATCTTGCGCAGGATGGTCCAGCAGACGAAGATCAGAGCGAATGCGAAGGTGACGGAGGACATCAGATAGAAGGCGAACAGGAACACGAAGGTGAACAGATAGGGCTTGCCTTCCCATGCCTTGCGGCTGATCAGCCAACGGGCCATCTTAACATCGGCGCCGGTAGCGGTCAGAGCGGAGGTCATAGCGGTGATGCAGATCATGTTGAACACCATGAATGCACCCAGGGAGGAAGAAATGGAGCCGTTCACGTCCACGTAACCGGTGCAGCCCAGAGCAACGATAGCCAGCAAGCTGGGCCAGATAGCGCCGCCAACGGAGGACCACAGGATCACGACGCCCACGAAAACGCCCAGCACGCCCATACCGGCGGGGGTGATTTCAGGAGCGAAGGGAGGGATGAACTTACCCAGGAACATGATAGCCACGCAAACGATAACGATTGCATAGTACAGAGCCGGGTTCTGCTGCTTGATTTGGTCTTTCTTAGTCAGAGACATCAGGAGTTCTCCTTTCTAAAATAAAGTTTGAATTGGGCAGATTCCATCAATATGGCGCGACGGGTGCTGCCCTCTTCTGGATTTTGCCGCATGTCGTAAAATCAACTTCTGCTTGGTTAAAGTGTCCTCCGCCCCAGCGAGACACCCCCGAAGCTGCGGCAAACCACGGGACTTTCACGGCAGGACAGAATCCACTCGTACGGATAATCAAAATATATTCATAATTTGTTCAAAAAACAATGGACGCTTCACACCGATTTAACACAGCCGCCACCGCTGCCCCATGTGCACTTTGTGCACTTTCTTGTCAGATTATCCCAATCCCTGCCAATTTGCCGTTTCGCCTTCCCCCTCTTCTCCCCCGTTTTTCCATACGAACGCCCGTCATTCGTCCCTCTGAACACGCAACTCTCCGTTCATAGGCCACAAAAGACGGAGCCGCCGCTGACAAGTGCCCCATCTCTTTGTGCACTATGCAAACGATGACTGTCTTGTCCATCACCCCCACCGTACAAAGCCGGCTTTGCAACTTAGATATAGCCCAAAAGCTTTTTGCCGAATCGTTCAGCAAAGAGCTTTTGGGCAAATACGCAAATGCTCCGCAAAGTTAAAATGGCTTGCAAAATGAGAAACCCGAATACCCTTAATTTCCAAGGGTATTCGGGTTCTTAGATCTGTTAAATCAATGTGGATTTATTCCCACTCTTTTTCGGGATTCTTCTTTGGCTTATTTATGCCCTAAATATTATCCCAAATGTCAATTTTGAGTCTGTTTTTCCACCTATTATTTCATTTATCAAAAATTTGTTGCAGAAAAAGTTGCAAAATCATTTGTGGGATAGTGCCGAGTGGTTATTGAGTTATGACTTTTTCTTTTTTGCACACTTTGGGCAGCCGTGTCCGTTTGCCCTATGAACAATGCGTGTTTCCCATTCACAACCACACTCACGGCATTTCCACCACGCTTTTTTGTTGGTGCGACTCGTTATTTGATTGGGAAGCAAATCTCCATTTTTATCATAGTCCCATTCTTCTGCGATTGATGGATGTACTGTTGCTAAATCATTCGTTCCTGAAAGTAATTTTCTTCCACTACAATAAGGGCAGCCGTTGCCTCTGTTTCGACTTGATACCACCGCTTCCCATTCGTGTCCATTTTGGCATACCCACCAAACTTTTTTATTACTTCCTTGAGTTATCTCCTTTGGAGATAACTCTAAATTTCTTTTGTAATTCCATTCTTTCGCCAAATCAGGGTTGGTTGTAAAAAGATCATTATATCCCTCAAGAACTTTTTTATTACTACAGAACGGACATCCTCTACCGCTCACGCGATGAGCAACATCAGTATACCACTCGTGTCCGCATTTTCCTAACCACCATACTTTCATATTGCTCTGATAGCTAACCATTTCGGGTGTAATTCGACCATTTTTGGTAGGATGCCACTCCTTTGATAATTGAGGGAATTTATTCAATATGCTATTAGATTTTTCCCACTGAATATACTGTTCCCTAATTTTGACTTCATCTTTTGATATATTTACTTCAATATCATCAAAATGTAGGATACTCAACAATTCTGATATTGCCCACTCCAAATTTCTAAAATCTCGAGAATTGTATTTATAATAAATCACATCATCTCCAACTATATTATTGTTGGATTCTTCAACAATAATTAATCGTATTCCTTGATTTCGTAAAGCCTCATATTTTTGATTATCTTTGTCTTTTTGATCTTTATGAAAAAAACTTCCATTGTACTCAATTCCCAATTTGTATTGGGGAACAAAAATATCAATTTCCTTTCCGTACACTTTTTCTCTATTAGTTGCATGGATTTTTTGTGTGACATAGAAGAAAATGCATTGTTCAGGAAAACTTGTATGTAACTCGCTGCTACATACAGGACAACCAGTCCCCTGTATCCTACCATTAGGAGTTGCCTGCCACTCATGACCTTTTCTACATATCCACCATACTTTCTGATTGTAATTCGGGAAAATATCTGATGGATAAAGATTACCATTCTTTGCGTAATTCCACTCCTGAACCAATTCTGGATTTACTGTAGCTAAATCGTTATATCCTCTCAATAATTGTTGGTTTCCACAAATCGGACATTTATTTCCTCTCGTTCTATTTGCAACAGAAGATTTCCATGTGTGTCCCTCTTTGCATTTCCACCAAACAATTTTGGTTGAACCGTAAGAAAAATTCTGTGGGGTTGTACTTTTATTCTTTTCATAATCCCACTCTGCCGCTATACCAGGATGTGTTGTTTGTAAATCATTGAAACCCGCTACTACTTGCTTTCCTACACAAATCGGACAGTTTGTTCCGGAAGTTCGTTCACAAACGGCAGCATTCCATTCATGCCCTAGTTTACATTTCCACCAAACCTTTTTGTTTGATTTTGGCAATACATCATAAGGAGTAATGCCTTCATTTTTCTCGGTGTTCCACTCCTTTACTAATTCAGGGTTTACAGTGGCTAAATCATTGACCCCTTTTTTCGCAATTCGCCCACTGCAAAAAGGGCATCCGGATTTTCGACTTACTCGGTGATTACAATCCTGCAACCAAGAATTCCCACAAGTTTTGCATTTCCACCAAACTTTTTTGTTACTATGAGAAAGAATGCTGTTAGGTAAAATATCATTCTTTTCAAAATCCCATTCTTTTGCAATATCAGGATTAAGGGTTTCGAAATCGTTAACTCCTACGATGACTTTTTTACCACTACAATATGGGCAACCACGATTTAGAACAGTTCTATTAGAAATCGAAGCATGATAACAGTGATTGTCTTTGCATATCCACCAAACTTTTTTGTTGGATCCATAAGTTATATCAAAGGGTGTTAAATCCCCATTTTTGGTGGGATGCCATTCTTTTGCAAGTTCGGGGAATCTATACGCCAAACTTTTTTCTTTATCTATCATATTTTCTTCCTCCGAACTTTACTTCATAACCACTTGCAACCATTCCTTTTTACGCTTTTTCCATTCCGAGTTGCAAAAGTGTTGCATCGGGATTTTTCCAAATTGCAGAAATGCCCGAAAGCCCTTTATTTGCAAGGGTTTTCGGGCACTTGTTAGCCATTAGATATTATTCCCACTCGAAAGTTTGGAATAAACATCGACTTCCACGGTTCCAGAAACCGCTTGAAATCGCAGATTTTTTCATCAACTTTTTTCTATATTATCTGTATTCTCTGTATTTTCTCTGCTTCACAATCGGAGTGTTGTCAAGAGTGTTGTCACTGTTGTCAATCTCTTATTGCTTGTTAGAGGTCAGATTCGGTATCAGAGCAAACTTGATATTGCTCTTTGCCAATTCACGATTTCTCTTTTCTATTAGAGCAATCGTCATATCACGAGAAAAACCAATCTTAAACGCCTTACGGCAAATCTCATCAAACTGTCTACCAACACTCTCAAAAGTGTAGCCGTTAAGATTTAACAGTTTTTCTGCATTCTCATAGTTCAATCCAAGAATGAACGCCATATTGACGAACATTTTCTTACCGAAGTCTTTTTCACAATATGCTTCGCTTCTCCAATCGTTATAAACAGATTTAGAAATACCGAACTCTTTCAGAGCATTATTGTAATTGTTTTTCTTTTCGATAAACTCATATTCTTCAACATACCATTCGGCTTTTTCGCATTGCTCCATAAACTCTTTGTATGTCTTGGATGTGAGTTGTTTTCCATCTTTCAAGACACGGATATAAAATTTGTATGAGTCGAAGCTCTGATTAGAAATATATCCGTGAATCTTTTCCTTGAAATCCACCCCATCATTTTCAAATGCTTTCTGAACAGCTTCGTGCGTTTCATCATATAAACCTCTGATTCTCTCAAAAGACTTTCCAGAGGAAATAACACTACTTTTCAGATTATTGTAGGTATCGGCAGGGTAAACATATTGCCCCTCGCCATAATCACAAATGATGGTAAGGCGTTCTTTGAACCAGATATAGCCAAGTGCCTTATAGAATGTTTCTGACCTATAAATGCTGTCATTCTCATAGGTGGCGTTGTGGTAGTTGTAATGTTCCTCCCATTCTTTACAGAAATCATCAAGAGCGAACAAATACTCGTCGCACATATCTTTGTCTGGCTCCACATAGTTGCGACAGGCTTCAAGCCAATCAGCAAGTTCTATGAAGTCTTTGTTGTATAAATCTTCTTTAAAAAGACTACAAGTCCAATTTGCCATTTTCTCACCACCGTAAAATAGAAATACCGCCAGAATGTCCCTAAAACATTCTGACGGCATTTTTTGTATTCCTACCATTTTTATTTACACCTGCACCCCAAAGGGTGCAGGATATAAACGATTTATTCTTTGCCTTTTATATTCCGACCTCAAATTTTTTCTTGCCTCTGTTTTTACTTAAAACAGAAATAGAGCGTGAGATTTAACTCTCATTATATTGTATGTCGAAATATGTCAGAATATTACTTTTATTTTTATTATTATGAATATCAAAAAAATTTTTGATATTAGAAGTTATCTTTCAACGGCTTCCAATGTTCCGTCTGCATATTGTCGGTGTATTCGGTGTTATTGATATAGAGTTTGTCGTTTTTATCTCTGACAAATCCCCATTTCAAGCCTTTATCTTCCGCATAAACCTTAAAGGAAGCGAATTTGTTTTCAACTTGAATATCAATATTTTTACTTTTATTCCCGATTTCACCGCCCTTTGTTTCGATTATCCAAACCTCACCGTTGGATTTCTTAACAATGTAGTCGGGGTAGAACAGCCATTGTTTCTGCAAAGAATCTACATAAACAACAGAGAAATACTGCTGTCCTGTGTCTCCATTCTTATAAACCCATTCAAACTCATCCCTGCGTTCCTCACAATAGCGTTCAAACAAACGCTCACACTTGGAGCGAATCCCCTCAACAATCATAGCAGACGAGTAGTCCTTATATGCGTTAGAGAGAATTGCTTCCACATCTGGCTCGGTCGAATCGTAACGATACAATTCTTGTTCGGGAATGGTAAACGGAGCAGTTTTAGGCTCAAGAAGTAACTGCATTTGTCTGTAAAGCGTTGCGGTTGCTTCTCGGAAGTCGTTTTTAAGAAGATGTTCGTTATTTATAATAAATGCGTAATATTGTGCCGTTGTCAGCGATAACAACTTATTCGGCACAAGTACATTCTTTCTGAAAAGACGTTCCAGAACAACCTTTGCCTTTTGAGTTGTCATACCGATAGCAGATTTAATAACATCGACAGAGTGTAACAATTCAATACCGTGTGCGTGGGTATTGACCGTTCTTGTGGTCTGTCTGAATGTTCCTGCCTTATCGTCAAGGATAGAATCAGTCTTGACAAACTTACCCTCACGAACTTGTCCGAGAATAACCTCATCAAACTTATATCCCGCACCCTCTAGGCGTAGTCTGTTATCCTGCTTGTTTCCTGTCAGTTTGTACTTATCAACAAGGAACTTATGTATGATTTGGTAAGTTTCGCGCTCGCCCAGACCGTCAATATCCTTGTTGCGAAGCTGTTTCTGAAGGGTGAATGTCTTGCATTTGTCTTTTAAGAACACACGCTTGGTTTCGTAGGCTTCACTCATAGCAGCCTTGATACCCTCTTTATACTTTTCATCAAAAGTGTAGAGGTAGCAGAAATCAAGCACATCTACATCATAATGCTTGGCTTCTGGCATACGGCGAAGTCTACCGATTGTCTGAATTTCAAAGTCCTCAGACATATTCTCACGGAGCTTAACCAGAATCTTTGCTCTCGGACAATCCCATCCTGTTGCAATCGCCTGTTTCATAAGCAGGAATACAGGGTTAGCGGACAGTTCGGTAATGCCGTCCAGATTGATTTTCTCCTTTGTATCACTCATCCACTTGGCAACCATACGGTTATCATAGGTATAATTCATTTCAGCAAGTTTGTTTTCAACCGCTTCAATGAGCTTGTCAGATGAGTTCGGGAACTGAATGATAACAAGAGGTCGGATAGTCTTTGCAACGCCATCCTGTTCAGAATAAGCCTTTGCAATCTGCTTTCTCTTGGTGTCAGCCATTTCAAGCAAATATCCGTGTTCGCTCTCAAAATCACCGCTATAATCAACATCTTCGTTGATATAGAGTGCCTTTGTTATCAGACCAGAGGAAATAACATCCATTTCATCAATTTCATAGTATTCGTACAGCTTATTTTGTTTGGCTGTTGCAGATACACGGATGATATTCTTAGCAGAAAAGGCATTGATAATATCATTCGCCTTTTTCGTGTCGTTAGAATGTTCCTCATCAATAATAATTATATATTTAATATTCTTTCGGTTTCCCTCAGCGATACGGTCATACAGATTCTTTTTCTCTGTATCACTTATCGCTTTATTGCCTTTCTTTGTAACAAGTTCCCAGTTGATGAAAGTGGTACTTCCTGCTTCAAAACCAGATAACAATGCGTCGTGCATATTCTTGGTTGTCTTGCTCGGCAGAAGTGCTTTCATCTTATCACGGCTCTGTTCTTCAAGGTCGCCCTTACCTGGACACAGCCAGATAAATGCGGTGTTGGAATCAACAGAGTTCAAATACTTGTCAATAAAGTCGATAAGGATAATAGTTTTTCCTGCTCCCGTAGGAGCTTTAACAGTAATTGTCTGTTTGCTGTCACGCTTTGAAACTGTATCAATCAGATAAAGCGAACAATCCTCTTGGAAGTCAAATAGACCATTAGGTAAGTTAATCATCGTTCGCCTACCTCCAAAAGTTCAGATTCAAAGTAGTAGTCAGGAATAACATAGACAGCTACACCAAGATTAGTAAGTGTTTTGTTCTGTTCGGCTGTAAGCAATACCGCCGAAGAAATGTAGACCGCCTTGCAATTTGACAACTTGTCCATATCAGTAATAAATGTATCGGCTTCATCATCGGACAGAAGTAATACATAATTTGAACCATCAAGTTTAACCGCATATTCAAGCTGAACCATTTCAGCAATATGATTAAGTAATTCGATACTTACAGAATAATCTTCATCGTCTGATGTCTTATCAATAAATTCTGTTCTGTAATACTTGAGATTCGCAGAATTAGGTTTGAATACCTTGCCTTTCTCTGTTGTATATCCACGAATAACGTTAGTCAATCTCGGATAAGTTTTCTCTAAACAAATATTGTTTTCATTGTTGGTACAAAGAATAAAATTGCGAGTTCCTTCGTCATCTCCGTTTTGTTCAATGACAGCGTGTCCCGTTGTTCCAGAACCTGCAAAAAAGTCCAAAACTGTTATGTCATTTTTAGGATACAAACTTATTACTCGTTTCAGCAAAGCTAATGGTTTTTTTCCATTTGGAAATTCGACATTACCTTCTTTTGAAAGGTTTTTGGTTCCTGCGATAAAATTCCAATATGTGCCTTGAAGAGTTTTCTTGTATAGAACACCGTCAATTTCTTCAGAAACATCACGTAGCCAAGCCAAAAGTCTAAAATTGGTTCCTTTATAAAATTGCTCATACATAGTGCCTTTATTTCTGCCTGTTTTCGGAACATACTCAATGGAATAAAGGTCGCTATCCATTCCAAGTTCATTTACCTTATTCATTACACGAGGTCTAATAGAGCTTTGCGGCATCTCGGTTTGAAAGATACAGTGCGCATATTTGTTATATGCATCTTTTTCTGAAATCACTTCTTCGCGCATAATCTCTTTAATGGATTTAATCACATAGTTCAGTCGCTTATATATTTTGATTTCGTTGCCATCTCCATCCACAGTAGACCCAATATATTCTTTTTCACCACCATCAACCAATGCAGTAGTATATTTCCAACTAATTTCCTCTTGGCGATATCTTTCCACCATATCACCTATGCTTTCATACTCATATGCGCCATTAAACAACGGTAAATCTGCATAGCTTTTCGCATATATAAGAATATACTCACAATTCTTCTTAAACTTTTTATCCTCACCGCCACCAGAAGCACCAGCCACATTTTTCATATTAACGCTAATGATATTCAAAAAATTTTCTTCTCCAAAAATACCATCGCATAAAATTTTCAACTGTGCGATTTCTATATCGCTTATTTGAATGAAAATGGCGCCTCTTGCACTAAGTAATTCTCTAGCAATTTTTAAGCGCTCACTCATAAAACTTATCCATTTGGAGTGCCTAAATGTATCATCTTCGCCAATATATGTATCGTCATAAATGAAATCTTTTTCTTTGGTATTATATGGAGGGTCAATATAAATTAGGTCAATCATCCCCTTATGTGTCTTTCTGAGCAAATAAAGGCTGTGGAGATTATCGCCCTCAAGCAAGAAATTGTACGGAAGTGTTTCATCGGAAACAATCTCACGGTCTGTAACTTCAGAGAACACAGGAACTTTCGTCTGCATTTCCACATCTACTCGTTCTTCGTGTTCTTCCCAGACAAGACCGTACTTCTTCTCATTCAGAGCAGTTTCAATCTCATTTATAGCAATCAGAGATTCATCATCGGTATGTTCCTCTCTGATTTTCTGCAAGAACTCTAACATTCTTTGTCTTTTTAACTGTGATAAGTTAGGCATTATCCTCATCCTCGCTTTCGGTCGTTTCAACATCTTTACTTGCCAAAGATGTATTCAAACCTAAATCTATCTTAGGTATATCTATGTCAATCTTGGGGAAATCGTACTTTGGAATATCAATCTTAGGCAAATTAGATACCGCAGTTTCCATTCTGATAGAATTTAACAAACTTTGTGTTTCATTCACATAGGAAGGAACAATCCCTTGTACCAATGCCGTTGACGGCTTGATTGCCTCAAACAGCTCTTGCCTTTTCCTAGCTTCCTCAGCCAGAACTGCATTTACTGCAAAATTGCCAAGTGGTTTTATCCACGTGCTTTCCCGTACAGCTTTTGATATTGTAGTAAAAGCAGGGGCAATAACTGTAGTAATCGTCTTTTGAGCCATTTCTGCCAGAGATTTAGTAAATGAAGCAAATCCTGCCAAAACATCTTTGAGTGCTTCGGACAGTATTTCGGCATTCTTTTCTGCAAAGTCTTTATCTTCTGTAATCTTGATAGCCTTGATGATTGCAGAGTTCAGACGATTTACGAGTTTATTACACTCGTCATATTCAGCCTTATAGAAGAACTTGAAGTGAGCGACACTATTTCTGTACAAGCGAATTTGTTCAATTAGCTCCCTAATATCAGAAATATTTATTTTATTACTGAAAAAGCGTTCCCAATCGCTTCTAGGTACATATTTTGAAAATGCTTCTCGAAGTTCCTCATCAGACAGTTCGGAAAGGTCAGCGTGCTCATTCAAAAACTTGCTTTTTTCCGCTTCATCAGCACTTGTCCAACTAGGCGTAAACAGGAGCTTTTGAATATCATTATATTCAAAGGAATAGAAAAATCTCTGCAAACGCTCAATTTCTTCGGCTTCCTTTTTTGTGCTTGTCTTATATTCTGCTTTAATCTGGTCTTTTTCTCCCTTACTGCTATCGGTATTTATAACCCCTTTAATCTTACCTTGGAGTTCTTCACCAACTGTAGCTTTATAATAATCACGACCAAAATTAACAATGTAGATATTGAAAAGCAGTTTTCTTAGATTTCTTTCCAATGTATTCAGCTTCGGATATATCTTGTTACAGTAGTATTCAGATACTACGTCATAAGAAATAATATCTATGTATCTTTCACGAACTCCAGATGTGAGGAGGGTGTATTGGATATGCTCCATACACTTCACAATCTGAGATTTTGTGTTTCCTTTGACTATGACATCAAGGTACTTTGTATCAACGACCTCGGTAATAATGAACTCTACTTGACAAGAAACCTTACCAAACTGCAAGTCGGTAATATACTTTCTCTTATAAAAGTTCCCATAGCCCTCAAACTTAGAAACTGTTGGGAACGAAGCCTTAATGTAACTATACAGATTCTTTCCAACGGTCAATACTACCGTTCCATCTTCTGAACGGTTATTGTTGTTTTCATCTTGTGCATACGGATTTTTCAAGAAAATATAGCTGTTTTGCAGTTCCAAAGGCTCACCCCCTATGATTTACTCTTCAATATTCTATCACAAAAAGTCGGAAAAATCAATGAAGTTTAGCCTTTTAAACGGAACTGTTACAAAAAAGATACAATTTCATATGTGAAAGAGCAGGAGAATGTGTGGTTAGGAGTTCCCTTGGAATGTATTGGAGAATATCAAAAATATTTTTAACATTGAATTTCTTTCCACTTGAAACATCAATAGAATCTCTGAAAGTTTGATTCTTTTTACTTTTATATTGGAGTTCTGCGGTATCTTTCTGAACACCAGAAATGCTTGTATTTTCAAGGTTTTCTGTACTTTCCTGTGATACAGAATTTGTAAACGCATTACCGCCATATATTTCATCCTCGGCAGTTTGAACGGCTCGACAGAATCCCCACTCGTCAGCAGACAGAATATCCTGCCTGTCACAATCGAGGGAGCGCACCTTGATACTCTGTTTAATAAGGTAATTAACGGCATTAGAAACATAGCTTGAACAATCCTTTGCCCAAACCACGCTACGCTTATACTTCTTATTTAGGTGTTCTCTTAACTCTTTTACTATCATATCAGCAGGGTTGCCGTACAACACAATATGAATATGTGCTTCGACCTCTGTCGGCAGCATAACGCCTGTGTTTCTCTTGAATGTCTTTTTCGGTCTGCCCTTACTACCTTTGGTAGTAGTTACTGTTCCTGTGTGGGCGTTATTTTTGCTGATACCAATTTTAGCCTTGCAGGAATACCCACGCTTCTGACACAGGCGTACTATCCATATTTTAATAGCGTTGGCTTCCTTGACCGCCTCCTCAAATGTTGCGAATGTTCCTGCCGATATGTTCACGCTCATAACTTTTGTTTTTCTTTTACTCATAAATGTAATACCTCGCTTTGATTTTTCTATATTTGTACATATATTTTCAGAAATATAAACGAGGAAAGTGTTCGAGCAAGTCAATAAGCGTGTTTGACGACATATACAGGTACTACAATTCCGTTTAAACGGCCATTATGTGTTTACCTGTTGCAGAAAATATGTTACCCTATGAATGTCCGTAAACAAAAAAGACCGCCGATTGCTCGACAGCCTTAAAGCGAGGTAAATATGGCTTATGCAGGATAATCTTCTTCCATGTGTTCTATCCAAGATAAGAAATCCTGCTCAAAATATAACTCGTGCATTTCATCAAGGAAAGCACATTCATCTGGAGTCAACTCTCTCATTTTCTATTCCTCTTTTCTTACATTATATTGTATTTTACAAAGAGGAACAGGGAGATATAAAAACAAGCTGTCTTACAACCATTTTCGAGTATCAATGCCCGAAAAACACAGCACGGCTCGTGGAAGCCATCTGAAATTGATGTTGTTGCTGTAATAATCAGCTTTACTCTCATTACCTTTGACCGACAGCAGTTTTTTCATCACCGCTTTTTCGGTATATGGATTTTTAGCGGAAACGGAGTAAATATCAAAAATAATTTTAATATTCACTTCTCCGAACATATCCGCAAGAGCATTTTCGGTGCGGATAATCGTGTTGGCTATGTTGGTGGATTTCTTAGTAGTGGCGAATATAGCCATATTAAGAATGATGGTTGAGCCATCAGCCGAAACATCAACCACATATACACCGTTGCTACGCAGTACCAATAAATCATCGTATTTTTGAGAAGATGTCGGGAACTTGACCTTTTTTCCTTTGCCACACCCTTTTATGTACTTAATCTTATTCCAAAGTCTTGTTTTCGACCACTCAAGAGCGTGTAAATTCGTTTCACCCTTGTTCTGAAGGTAGTTGTATATCCTATTTAATATGTAGTAACTGTTCAGCGGTGAATAGTAAGCCAGATTGCTTAATGAAATGAACTTGTCAATCCTGTCAATATTATGGAAATAGCATTTCTTATCCAATACCATTTCACAGACCGTTGCACTATGAAAGAGCATAGGCACGGTTACACGGATAGACTTGTTCGGTATGTTAAAATGCTTGAACACCGCATATTTAAGTACAAATACGGAATTTCTTCCGATTGCCTGTTTCTTAATCAGATTGGCAGTTATGAGCCTATCAACAACGGTTTCCGACCCCTTGCAGAATATTGGCATAAAATATCGCCTAAACATAACGCCACCGCAACCAAACAACATAAAGTAAAACTGTTTCTCGTACTTTTGTAAAAGTGCCTGTTGTACGGTACTATCAATATCTTTCATTCAAATACCCCCTTATATTCTTTCCATTTCAAGATTACCGCCAATCATAGATACGGCTTCTATTTTGGCTTCTATCTCAGCTTGTCCGTATGTGTCCGTTACAACCTCGTAATAACAATCAACCCCATAGCACAAGTCGGGCATTGATATGGTATGCTCCTGCATAGCATTGTATAGTTGGTCATAACGGTCATACTCTCTGTTCTCCAGAAGCTCCTGCAACCTTTCCTTGAACTCGTCACGGATTTCCGCTTCACAACGCATTGTTTCTCGTTCCTCTCTTGATAGAGATATGATTTTATCCATCAGTTTAAGGTCGTGTTCCACGCCTGTACTGTGGTAAAATTTGCGGTCTGCAAGGGCGGTTACACGCTCTCTTATCCAATCTTTGCCCTTTGCTGACAATCTATATACCTCAATACGTTTGCCGTTTTGAGAGACGTGTGAACACTTCTCGACCGTCTTATCAAGCACAAAGTTTTTTAGGCGGTTAGCCGATATAAAGTGCCGTGCTTGATTTTTTGTGCATACACCACTGCACCTAAGGGCGTTGAGAAAGTCAATGTCCTTATGGTTAAGTGTCTGCACATAATGGGATTTTCTTCCCAAGAAAATCACCTCCACGCTCCTGCGAGACCGAACGGAGCAAAAAGACGAAAGAAATATTCACGGTATCGGGAATGTGGTGGCAAAGCCATCTTTCTTCTTGATGGTAGTGCGATTTTCGTACTACCTTGCGGAGTGAGGTCTCGCAAGAAAATATTATTTATATTTTTAATATTCTACTGTTCCCGACAGCGTTTTATAACTTTATACATACGAAAACGGACAAAAAGTGTGGTTGGCTCACATTTATAGCTATTTTCGTATGTATAGTGTTCTTATATAATCAAGACCGCCGAAAAACATCGGCGGTCTCTTTTTGCCTAACGGAATATTCGACATTCTTCGACAGTAAAATCTAATATCTAACAGAAACAGATAATAGAGAGGAGAAACAGAATATGAGTATGGAGATTTATCTCACAAACTTAGGCAAGTATGTGGAGGGGTGTCTAATGGGACAATGGGTCAAGCTCCCTGTTCCAGAGGACAAGCTCGCAGATATACTTGTCAGAATCGGTGTTAATGAGGAATACGAGGAGTTCTTCATTACAGACTATGAAACATCGTTTCACGGTCTGCGTGATGTTCTCGGTGAGTATGAAAGCATTGATATGTTGAATGAACTTGCTGAAATGCTCGATGAATTGTCCGAAGATGATGAGGACAAACTCAATGCCATTATGGAGTGCAGGAATTTCAAAAATATTTTTGATATTGTGGAGCAAATTCAAAATTTGGATAATTTCGATTTGCTTCCCGACGTCGATGATGATACTGCACTCGGCTACTACTATGTCGATGAACTTGGATATTTCGAGATTCCCGATAATATCCGCAACTACTTTGACTATGAAGCATTTGGTAGAGATATAAGGCTTGAAAGCGATATTACCTACACAAGTTTCGGATGTCTGATTTGTAATGATTAAAACTTCTGCACAATTCCGTTTAAACGGCTAAAACCTATAGAAGAACAATTTTTTATATGTTACCCTATGAGTGTAAGTCAAACACAAGTCGGCTCACCCCGATGAAGATAAAACACTACAGGAGGTAACACAATGAATAGTGAAATCACAATCAAATCTGGTACTGATATGTTTATTAAGGCTGATGAGGTCAGCAAAACATTGGATGTTTCTATGACCTATGCCTATAGAGTTATCAAGCAGTTAAACGAAGAACTTTCTAACAAGGGTTATCTAACCGTAAGCGGAAAGACAAGCAGAAAATACTTCTACGAACGCATTTACACAAAGATGTATTAAGCTCGTAGCGGTCACAATCGAAAAGGGATTCACCATCGGCACTACTGACGGTGAATCCCCCAACAAATCAAACATAGAAAGGATATTTATCATTATGAGTAATTTCAAGAGTTCAATTAACAAATACGGAGACAAGTATCGTGTAGATTTCAGTTACATTTCTCCAGACGGAAAGAGACACCGCACCTGCAAGAGAGGTTTTAGCCGTCAGAAAGATGCAGTACGTTGGCAGAAAGAAGAAATGCCTTTGGTTATTAAGCAGTTAGAACAGGTCGATATTTTGGATGAAAATATGACTATGGCTGAACTTATTTCTGAGTATATGGAGTATTCTTCTGCTCGCAGACGCATTACCACTTGTGGAACAAAGGAAAATATCATCGAAAAGAAGATTCTTCCTTACTACAAAGACAAGCGTGTATTTAAGATTACTCCTTGGGAAATTGAGAAGTGGCAAAATGAACTTCTCAAATCCACTACCTCTACAGGTAAGGAGTATTCAGCAACCTATATTCGTTCAATCCGTAGCCAATTAACTGCCATTTTCAACTATGCTGTGCGTTTGCATAATCTCCCTAACAATCCTATGGATAAAGTAGAAATGATTGGTAAAAAGAAAGCAGACGAAAGACCATTCTGGACTGCTGAACAATACAAACTTTTCAGAGACCAAATCGCAGACAAGCCTACATATTATTATGCGTTTGAGGTACTTTTCTGGTGTGGTTTAAGAATGGGTGAATTGTTAGCTTTAACTCCTGCTGATATTGACTTAAAGAATCACACTCTTAAGGTCAACAAGTCCTATCAGCGTATTAAAGGCGAGGATATTATCACGTTGCCTAAAACTGAAAGCGGAAAAAGAACAGTTCATCTTCCAAAATACTTGGCAAATGAACTAAAGGAATACCTCGAAAGCATTTATGATACTGCCAATAATCAGCGTATTTTTCCTCTTTCCAAATCTGGATTGCACCACGTTTTAGCAAATGGCTGTGAGGTGTGCGGTCTTGATAAAATTCCTGTTCATTCTCTTAGACACAGCCACGTGTCAATGCTCGCAAATATGAACGTTCCGTATGTCGTTATGGCAGAAAGGGTAGGTCATTCAAAGAGCAACAGCATAACTCATCACTATTCCCACTCCTACGAAAGTAGTGGTAAGGAAGTGGCAGAAATGCTTAATAAGATTATGGAGGGGATGGCAGATGTCAGCAAAGAATCTGGACAGTAAACAACGATGGCGTAGTGTTAGTGTCGGTTTTAGGGTTTCACCACAAGAAGCCTATCACATTGATATGCTGGTAAAAACTTCTGGACTTACCAAGCAGGAGTACATAATCAGAAGCTTGTTGCGTGAACAAATTATCGTTCATCCGAATAGTCGTGTTTTAAAAATCCTCTGTCAGTATCTTTCGAAACTGACAGAGGAACT
Source organism: Vescimonas sp. (assembly GCA_045612165.1). Taxonomy (GTDB): domain Bacteria; phylum Bacillota; class Clostridia; order Oscillospirales; family Oscillospiraceae; genus Vescimonas. Next base: position 15,705 of record JAZKYM010000047.1, on the reverse strand, counting down.
GAAACGAATTGAGAAAATCGAGCAGGAAGATGACATACTCGAAAACATCACATATCTGATTGAACTTATCGCAAAGATAAAAGACTAAACTTTGATACCGACAAAAAATGCTCTGCCGTCAAAAGCAGAGCATTTTTGTTTAATGTTTAATTATGCGGTTTAAAACGGAGTGTTGTCAAAGTGTTGTCAAAACACATTTCACATCACCGAAAACCCTGTAAAATAAGGCTTTTTTGAGGGTTTTGGATTATTCCCACTCGATGGTGCCGATGGGCTTGGGAGTCAAATCCATCAGCACGCGGTTGATGCCTTCCACCTCATGGGTGATGCGATAGGTGATCTTATGCAGCACCTCGTAGGGGATCTCCTCGATGGTGGCGCTCATGGCATCCTTGGTGTTCACGGCACGGATGATGGCAGGCCAGCCCTCATAACGGCTCTCGTCCTTCACACCGACGCTCTTGATATCGGGCACAGCGATGAAGTACTGCCAGACCTTCTCGGCCAGACCACACTTATCAAACTCGTCACGCAGGATGGCATCGGCCTCACGCAGCGCGTGCAGACGGTCACGGGTGATGGCACCCAGGCAGCGCACACCCAGACCGGGGCCGGGGAACGGCTGACGGTAGACCATGCTATGGGGCAGACCCAGCGCTTCACCTACCACACGGACTTCGTCCTTGAACAGCAGCTTGATGGGCTCCACCAGCTCAAACTGCAGGTCCTCAGGCAGACCGCCCACGTTGTGGTGGGACTTAACAGCCTTCTTGCCCTCAGCAGCCTTGATGGACTCGAGAATATCAGGATAGATGGTACCCTGCGCCAGGAAGGAAATACCCTCCAGCTTACGGGCCTCGTCGGCAAACACGGTGATGAACTCCTTGCCGATGATCTTACGCTTGCTCTCGGGATCGGACACGCCGGCCAGCAGATTCAGGAAGTGGTCGGTGGCGTCTACGTAGATCAGGTTAGCATCCAGACCGTCCTTGAACATCTTGATAACGCCCTCGGACTCGTCCTTACGCATCAGGCCGTGATTGACGTGCACGCAGACCAACTGCTTGCCGATGGCGCGGATCAGCAGCGCAGCCACCACAGAAGAGTCAACGCCGCCGGAGAGGGCCAGCAGAACCTTTTTGTCACCCACCTGGGCGCGGACTTCGGCAACCTGCTCTTCAATGAAAGCATTGGCCTGCTCAAAGGTCGTAATGCGCTCCATGGTTTCGGGACGGATATTATTTGCCATATCAATTCCTCCATTCAACTGTCGAAACAGCAGTATTCGTAAAAGCGAGTCAAAAAAACCCGTACATATTATAACGCCATCTCCTCGGCAGGTGCAAGATTTTTTTTGCCGAGATGCACTATGTTGCCCGTGTATATTCATAAGTGAGAAATAAGCTATCCTTATTTTAGAAACCGAAAAAAACGAAAACAGATGGGCAAGCTCAGAATTGAAAAATGGCCAAAATAGGCGTATCTTGTATATGTGATAATTTGGCAATGCACCAAACAACATTTAGGAGGAATATTATGCGTACTGCTGCAGACATCATCAAGATGATTGAAGAAAACGGCATTCAGATGGTGGACTTCAAGATCGTGGATATCAACGGTCAGTTCCGCCACGTCACCATCCCCGCCAGCCAGTTTACCGAGTCCACCATGACTAACGGTATCGGCTTCGACGCTTCCAACTACGGTTACGCCGTGGTGGAAAAGAGCGACATGGTCTTTATCCCCGATCTGGACACCGCCGTGGTGGATCCCTACTGCGAAATCGCCACGCTGTCCATCACCGGCAACGCCATGATCATTGACTATCCCGAGAACCGTCCTCTGGACCAGTATCCCCGTAACATCGTGCTGGCCGCCGAGCAGTACATGAAGGATCTGGGCATCGCCGACACCATGCTGATCCTGCCCGAGTTTGAGTTCCATCTGTTCGATCAGGTGGGTTGGTCCGTGCAGCCCGATGCCATCGGCGTCAGCGTGGACACCGAGCAAGCTTACTGGAACAGCGCCAGCCAGGGTCAGGGCGTGGTGGTGCCTCATCAGAAGCACTATCATATGGCCAAGCCCTTCGACCGCACCTATGAGTGCCGCAGCGAGATGTGCCTGGAGCTGGAGAAGATGGGCGTTCAGATCAAGTACCATCATCCCGAAGTGGGTGCTGCCGGTCAGTTTGAGATCGAGCCCATGCTGGGCCAGATGAGCAAGATGGCCGATGCCTCCATGATGATCAAGTACGTCATCCACAACACCGCTCTGAAGTACGGCAAGGTGGCCACCTTCATGCCCAAGCCCGTGTACGGTGAGGCCGGCAACGGTATGCACGTGCACATGCTGCTGCTGAAGGACGGCGAGCCCGTGTTCTCCGATGACAACGGTTACTCCCACCTGAGCAAGGAGGCCCACTGGTTCATGGGCGGCCTTCTGAAGCACATCAACGCCCTGTGCGCCATCACCAACCCCAGCACCAACTCCTTCAAGCGTCTGGTTCCCGGCTTTGAAGCCCCCGTCACCGTCGGTTACGCCACCTCCAACCGCAGCGCCGTTATCCGCATCCCTGCCTATGCCAAGAGCCCCAAGCTGCGCCGCTTTGAGATCCGCAACCCCGACGCTACCTGCAACCCCTACCTGTGCTACGCCGCTCTGCTGATGGCAGGTCTGGACGGTATCAAGAACCAGATCGATCCTCACGCCAACGGCTGGGGCCCCTACGATATGAACCTCTATCACCTCAGCGACGAAGAGAAGGCCAAGCTCAGCGCTCTGCCCACCCGTCTGGAGGATGCTCTGGATGCGCTGGAGGCCGACCACGACTTCCTGACTGCCGGCGGCGTGTTCCCCGAGCATCTGATCCGCAACTTCATCGCCCTCAAGCGCAAAGAGTGCCTGGAGCTGTCCAAGATCCCCCACCCTGCCGAGTTCGACAAGTATTTCAATCTGTAAGACACGAAATGCCCCCAAAGGCCAACGGCCTTTGGGGGCATGTTTTATATGTATCTTATTTCAGAATCTTGATGATGCCGTGGTCGTTCAGGTGCCGCAGCAGCGACAGCGTGATGGGAAAACCGAACAGACCCAGCAGGCCAAACAGCTGAAGGCCCACGATCATGCTGGAAAGGGTGACGATGGGGTGCAGTCCCAACTGGCCGCCCACGATCTTGGGCTCCACGATGTTGCGCACCACGACAATCACCACGTAGGTGATCATCAGACCCAAAAACAGCACCAGATCACCCTGAATGGCCGTGAGAACCGCCCAAGGGATGAGAATGGCGCCGATACCGACAACAGGAAGAATATCGAACACCGCGATCAGCATCGCCAGCACAATGGCGTGCTCCACTTTCACCACCGACAAGCCGATGGACAATTCCACAAAGGTAATGCCCATAATGATGGCATAGGACCGGATGCACACCCACAGCGTACCGCCCACGTAGCTCTTGATCTCCCAAAGCAGCATTTTGCTCTCTTGTCCCAGCTGCCGCAGGAGAAACGTCCGGATTGCCTCATAGTCGATGGCAATGAAGAACGTGGAGATGATCAGCATCACTATATCGAGAAACAGGCCCGGCAGCGAAACGGCGGCGCCGGACAACACACTGACCGCCACACTGGACAGCGAGGAGATCCAAGTTCCCGCGCTCTCCAGCAGGCGATCGCCCACGCTTTCCAGCGTGGCAATTACACCGGGGTCCAGATCGCGGAAGATCTGCTCAAGGTTCGCGGTAACTTCTTCAAAAAAGGGCAGCGCATGGGTGGTATACATGGTGGGCAGCAGCGCAATGGTATCCACCAGCCAGTTGACGGCCTTAACACCGGCCAGCACCAGCAGCGCACCCAGCACAATGAAAAAAAGCGCCACCGTCAGCGCCGCAGCGCCTTTGTAGGGAATTTTTATTTTCCTGTGGAGCCAGCGGACGGGAAAGCGCAGCAAATACGCAATAACAGCACCGATCAGGAACGGCGCCAGCAACGGCAGCGCATAGCGGATACCCAAGAAAACCAATGCGGCGATCACACCGTAATAGGCAATGGTGACGAGAAACTTTTTATATCGATCGATCATATGTACCGCCCTCTCCTCTAAGTTTCATTCTATTAAAAGTTTACGAGAAGCAGGGAAAGGTGTCAATCGGCAATTGGAAAACTTGACACCTTTTTTACAGAAAAAGGACGCACAGAACGTGCGTCCTTTCCACAGGTCACAGAACCAGACTGCTTTTCACGTAATCGCAGAAGCGCTGCGCCGCAGCAGTCAGCGGCACGTCACGCAGCACGCACAGATCCACGCTGCGCGCAGGAATGGCAAAGGTGGTCTTCAGCTGCTTGAGCTCGCCGCGTTCCAGCTCCTTCTGCACAAATTCTGCCGTTACACCAGCCACACCAAAGCCGATACCTGCCAGATCCACCAGCAGACTGCGCGCACCCAGTTCGATCTCCGGATCCAGATGCAGCCCGTTCTGCAGAAAGAACTTTTCCAGATACAGACGGGAAGATGCCTTGCGATCCAGCAGGATCAGCGGAAAAGCGGCGATCTCTGCCAGCGTATACTCATGGTCAAAGTCACAGGGATAGTCAGCCGATGCCACAAAGACCTGATGGGTCGAGAAGCAGGGGTAAGTCTCCAGAGAGGCCACCTCCTGCGGACGGCTGGCAAAAGCGATATCCACCTTGCCGGACTGCAGCAGGCTGAGGATCTTGTTGCTGCGGCCGCTGACAATCTGGATACGGATGGCAGGATACTGGCGGTGGAAGCTGTCCAGATAGGGCAGCAGGAACTGACTGGCCACCGTGTCGCTGGCGCCGATGGTCAGATGGCCCAGCTGCAGCTCATGGGTCTGGGACAGCTTGGCCTCGCCTGTTTCCAGCAGGCTGATAGCGCTGCGCACATACTCGTAGAGCATCTTGCCCTCCGCCGTCAACGTCACGCCGCGGGAGTTACGCGCAAACAGGCGCGTCTGCAGCTCCGCTTCCAGCTGCTTGATGGACTGGCTGACAGCCGACTGAGAAATAAAAAGCGTCTGCGCCGCGGCAGTAATGTTACCGGCTTCGGCCACTTCTTTGAATACTTTATAAAGTTCCAGTTTCACAGACATAAGAAAACCTCATTAGAATGGTTTATTATTAAGAAAACTTCTATCTGTGATAATTATAACAGATTTTACAGAAAATGCAACCCTTAGTTTTTCCCTCCGGGATCAGCAGCTCAAAGGGGTGCAAAAGCGCCGTTTCGTGGGCAAAAAGGGCCTGTTTCCCGGCTCCCCCCTTCCAAAGCTGATCTTTCCTGCGTTTTCAGATGCGGTGGCAGACGGGCAATTTCACAAAACGCAGCAGGAAATCGGCAGGCGAAAAGCACACGCTGTACGGAGAAATCCTTGCCGAAATACCGCTATGCGCACAGTGGAAGCTCGTATTTTTGACTACGTGCACACCATATAGCAAAATACACAATTTCTACCACAAAGCACTTAACAACTTCTATATATTTGCACAAGTAATTTCCGCAGATAAAGGGTGGATTTTGGAAATCGACCGTGTTGAAATAGTGACAATCACATGAATCGAGAGATTTTTTGTGTCATTTCGCTCTTTGAGCGGATGAAGAAGAAAAGAGAAAAAGTATGAAAAAGGTTCTTGCACTGGTTCTGGCTGCAGTCATGTGCGTCGGTCTGCTGGCCGGCTGCGGTGACAACGGCGGCAAGACCGAGGGCGGCGTGATCAAGGTCGGTTACGTCAACCCCTACACCGGTCCTCTGGCCGGTAACGGCGAGGGCTGCGACTGGGTCATCAACGAGATTGAAACCTACGTCAACACCACTCTGGGCGGCATCGGCACCATGGCCGGTCCCATCGTGGGCTCTGTCATCTACATTGCTCTGTCTGAGATTCTGGCTGACTATCCCGGCTGGTCCAACATCATTCTGGGTCTGATCGCCATTCTGGTGATCCTGTTCTTGCCCGATGGTATTCTGGGTACACTGCAGAAGAAGTTCAACTTCGAAATCCTGTCCCAGAAGCGTCTGTCCGACGATCGCAAGCCCAAGGCTCGCAAGCTCAAGAAGCAGGCATCCGAGAAATAACAACCATCAAAAAAGCGCGCCGACTGCGGCGCGCTTTTTTCTTGTCTCTTTGCCCCACACCGGAAAAGCGCCGCCCTGTACTCTCCGGCGTCCTCTTCCCCGAATGTTGGATTTTCCTCCCTTTCTTGGCGAAAAACGCCGCTGTCACTTGAAAAGCCACCGGTCATCGGCTATAATTTAATTGCATTCCGGTAGTACGGCTTTGCCCTTGTGGGGGCCGTATTTCCGGCAGCGCGTCCGGAATCTTGCCGATCCACGCACGATTTGCCTTGCCAGGCAAGGCGAAGTTTCTTCAATAAATGGTGGCTCTTCAAGCCAACCATTTTGCTATGACAAGCTGCCAGCCACTATTTGAAAGGAGATTTTCTGATGCATCCCAAATTTCCTCACATATTCGAGCCCATCACCATCCGCGGTAAGACCTACAAAAACCGTCTGATCGCCGCACCCACCATGTTTGCCCACTCCATCTTCACCATCCCTCCCATGAAGGAGAATGTCTATCGCATGGTGGAAAACCGCGCCAAGGGCGGCTTTGGCTGCGTGTCCACCGGTGAGCATCCTGTCAACGCTGAAGAGGGCACCGCTCTGTTCTATGAGCACCACATGGACTTCACCAAGTTCGAAGGCCCCGACTTTGAGGCCATGAAGGAGTACGCCGACCGCATCAAGAAGCACGGCGCCATCTGCTATTTCGAGTTCTGCCACGAGGGTGCCCGTGCCGAGCACAATCCCCCCTACTCTCCCTGGGGTCCCGATGCCTATGTCCGTGAAGACGGCGTGGAAGTCAAAGCCCTCAACCTTGGGATGATGGAGAAGATCTGCAACGACTTTTACAACATCTCCCGTTATGCCAAGGAATGCGGCTTTGACGGCATTCTGGTCCACGGCGGCCATGGCTTCATTATGCAGCAGTTCGTCTCCCCCTGGACCAATCACCGCACCGACGAGTTCGGCGGTTCTATGGAAAACCGCGCCCGCTTCCCCAAGATGATCATCGACGCCTGCCGCCGCGGTATCGGCGAGGACGGTATCATCGAGCTGCGTTTCTCCGCTGAGGACGGCGAGCCGGGCGGCATGACCATCGACGACACCGTGGAGTTCTGCAAGGAGATCGACGGTCTGGTGGATATCATCCACGTGTCCAACGGCCTGAAGTGGGCCGGCAGCCGCACCCATACTTTCTCTTCCTTCCTGGATCCCCACGGCATTAACGTTGAGCACGCCGCCAAGATCAAGGCCGCTGTGAAGATCTCCAAGGTGGCCGTTGTGGGTGGCTTCAACAGTCCTGAGCACTGCGAGGAAGTGCTGGCCGCCGGTAAGGTGGACTTCGTGGAGCTGGCCCGTCAGGGTTTTGCCGATCCTGAGTTCCCCAACAAGGCCCTTAACGGTCAGGAAGACCACATCCGCCGCTGCGTGCGCTGCTTCGGCTGCTACCCCGGTTTCTGCGAGCATCCTACCGACATTCCCCTGTTCGTCAAGCTGGGACCGGAGGAAGCCAAGAAGATCTACTCCCCCTTCGCCATGGGTCAGTGTGCGCTGAATCCCAACTCCGGCTTCGGCTGGTATGCCGACCGCATGCCTGCGCCCGAGGGCAGCCGCAAGGTGCTGATCGTGGGCGGTGGTCCCGGCGGTCTGCAGGCTGCCATCACCTGTGCCGAGCGCGGCCACAAGGCCGTTCTGGTGGAGAAGTCCGACCGACTGGGCGGCACCATGAACTTCACCGATAAGGACGAGGACAAGATCGACCTGCGCAATTTCAAGGAACTGCTCATCCGCGAGGCCCGTGAAAGCGGCGCCGACATCCGCATGAACACCGTGGTCACCAAGGAGATCATCGACGAGGTGAAGCCCGATGTGATCATCGTGGCTGTGGGCGGCCAGCTGGTGGCCCCTGCCATCGAAGGTGCCGAAAATGCCGTGAACGTGATGGCAGCGTACTACGATCTGGACAGCGTAGGCCAGAAGGTTGTCATGGTTGGCAGCGGCCTGACCGCCTGCGAAGTGGCGCTGCATCTGGCCGGCACCGGCCGCGATGTCACCGTGCTGTGCCGCCGCGACATGATGGCTTACGAGACCTTTGGCTACTACCGCAACACGCTGCTGGAGCACATGGATGCACGCGGCATCCACCAGATGCTCTCCACCAAGACCGTGTCCATCGCCAAGGACGGCGTCACCGTGGAGAAGGACGGCGTGACCTCCGTGGTACCTGCCGACACCGTGATCTACTCCACCGGCATTCGCCCCAACAGCGACGCTGTGGAAGCTGTGAAGGCTCTGGCCGGCAAGATCCCCGTGAAGGTCATCGGTGACGCTCTCAAGAGCGGCAAGATGGGTGATGCTGTTCGCGGCGGCTATATGGCCGTGATGGAAATCGTGTAAGCCAACAGCTTGAAAGAACGCTATTTCTGCATAAGAAAGAACCCGGAGCCGTGGCTCCGGGTTCTTTTTTTGCAAGCTTATAGGGGCGGCGGTTATTCGTCGCGGTGGTACGCCGTGTGCACATGGTCGCCGCTAAAGGCGTAGAGCATGTTGGAATAACGCACCTTGAAGGTCATCGTGTCGCCGGAGCGCCAGATGCGACCCGTATCGGTCACGTCCACGATGGTATGGTCGCTGCTGTGGCCGACGATCTCCGCGCCCTCCGTCTCCGGAATGAGGAGACCGGCATCCCCCACATCCTGACTGCCCAGCGCCAGAATGGCACGCATACGGCGGCCCTTATCCTCACGCGTCACCGTCTGGCCGGCCCAGTTTTTGGTGCTCTCCCCTTTCGGCGCGGATGCCTTCTCGTGGATCTCCACGATCTCCGCCGTCAGGCGCAGGCTATCCTCCCGGAGGCCGGGGAACGTCAGGTTCCGGCCGAGGCGCATATTCATGGGGTTGGCAATGGAGCCGCCCAGACGCAGATGGTTGATGCGCGCAGGCATCTGATTGATGCCGTCACGCAACAGCAGCAAATTGATGGAGCTGCCGCCGGAGAGAATCTCCAGCCGGCGGCCAATGGCCTGCTCCACCGCTTCAGCGGCCTCGACAAAGAAGCTCAGATTCTCCTGATTGGGAAGAACGCCGTTGAGGCAGGCATGGTTGGTGCCGATACCCTTCAGGCGCAGGTTCGGCAGCGATTCGCACAGTTGGGCCAGCTCCACCAGTTCCGGAATGTTATCCACGCCTTCGCGCAGGTCGCCCACATCGATCATCAGGATGATGCCGGGGGTCGTCCCCCACTTTTGCGCCGCCTGCTGCAAGCCGCGCAGCACATCGGGGTCGGCGTGCAGGCTCAGATCGGCATAGCGAGCCACCGTTTCCAGCTCGCTGCGGTTGGGGCTGCGGGTCAGCAGTGTCTGCGTATCAGGGAAAGCTTCCTTCACCTTTTGCAAATGCTTGGCACGGGACACACCCAGCTGGGCGCAGCCGCCGTCGCGGTAGGCCTTGGCGATCTGCAAATCGGCATCGGAAAATTTGATGATGCCTGCCACAGAGATACCGTTTCGGCCGCACAGGTCACAGTAGACCCGTGCATTATTGCCGATGGCGTCCAGATTGACGTCCATCACAGGGAATTGACGAGAACTCATACGCGTCGCACCGACTTTCTTTTCAGCGATAAAAAAGAAACGGCAGCGGAGAAAACTTTCCGCTGCCGTTTGCGAATGTGGTAACTTACTTGCAGCAGGTAATGAAATTATTGCTGCGTGTAGTCGTAGCAGGAGGTGCCGGATCCAGCTTGCGATCAGCAATACCCAGAATGTCCTCCGGACGGATCCAGGGACGACCCTGAATGCCGCTGGTCTCCTCGTGGGTCAGGTAACCCTTATAGGCCGTCAGGCTGCGGCGGATGAAGCCGTCACGGACGCAGGCCTCGGTCAGACCGTTATTGAGGATGTTGAGCAGCATGGGCAGCGTTTCGGGAGCCAGCGCCACACAAGTGGAGTGAGCCACAGCACCGGGGATGTTGCTGACGCAGTAGTGCACCACGCCGTTGACCACGTAACGGGGGTTATCGTGGTGGGTCTCATGGCTGGACTCGATGGCGCCGGGATCATCGTTGGAGATGTCCACCAGCACGCTGCCCGGTTCCATCAACTTCAGCGCTTCCTTGGTGATGAGGAAGTCCTTACGCTGCTTGGGCCACTTGACGCAGTTGATCACCATATCGGTCTGCGGCAAAACAGACTCGATGGTTTCCTTGGTGCAATACATCGTGTTGATCTTATTGTTGTACTGATTGCCCAGCTGGCGCATGAGACCGACGTTGATATCCATCACCGTCACGTTGGCACCCAGCGCATACAGCACGCTCAGCGCACCCTGACCGACCACACCGCCGCCCAGAACCAGCACGTTCATGCGGGGAGCGCCGGCGAAACCGCCGACATACTTGCCCTTGCCGCCGTTAATGGTCAGCATGGACTCCAGACCGAACAGCGCGCCCTGCTTGCCGGCTGCCTCACAGTTGGGGGAGCCGTAACGGTGGCTGTCTTCTGCGGTGATGGCGATACACTTGCTGTCCAGAATGGCCTGCACCTCTTCAGGGTGTCCGGCAGGATGGATGCAGCAATAGATCATCTGGCCTTCTCTCAGATAGCCGTATTCGGACGGCTCGATCTCCTTGACCTTAGCCAGGAAGTCACAGCTATCCCACATTTCCTTGGCCGTCTCCACGATGCGGGCGCCCATCTTTGCATAGGCCTCGTCGGGGAAACCGGCACCTTTACCGGCATCTTTTTGCACCAGAACGGTGTGTCCGGCAGCCACGATGGAAGCCACTTCCACCGGGGTGCAGATCACGCGGCTTTCGCCTTCTTTGATATCTTTCAGTACGCCAAAGATCATAACAATTTTCCTTTCAGAAAAAATTACTTATGCCTCTTCGACCTTCTCAGCAGCTTCCACACGCTTCATGGTCTTGCCGCGCAGGCTCTTGCCATTGATGTCCTGAACACCGATACCGGTGATGGCGCAGACAACAGCGAAGATGGGGCACAGCAGGGGCAGGAAGGCAAAGGGCAGATACTCGACGGCGGAAACACCCAGCACGCCGGAGGAATAGATAGCAGCAGCAGACCAGGGCACCAGGAAGGCAAACAGCGTACCGCCGTCTTCCAGAGTTCTGGACAGAACGTAGGGAGCAACCTTGGCCTTCTTGTAGGAATCCTGGAACACTTCGCCGGGCAGCAGGATTGCCATGTACTGAGAGGTGGTCAGCATAACGGTGGCCAGGCAGGACAGCAGGGTGGCAATGATCAGGTTGCAGGGCTTCTCCAGTCTGTCGCGGATCTTATCCAGCAGGACGGACAGAACGCCCAGCTGATACATGATCTCGCCCAGCTCGATGGCGAAGATAGTGTAAACGATGGTGGAGGTCATGGAGCTGATACCGCCGCGGTTGAGGAGCTTGGCAACAGCAGCCACTTCGAACTCACCGCTGAAGCCGGAGGCCAGAGCGGTCAGAACCTGAGTATAAGTAAACTGGGGCTGTGCGATGAAAGCGCAGATCACGCCCAGCAGAGCACCCACCAACAGAGCGATGGTGGCAGGAACCTTCTTGACAACCAGAACGATGGTCAGGATGGGGACGATCAGCAGCAGGGGAGAAATGGTGAAGGAATCCTTCAGAGTTGCCATGATGTTCTGCAGATCCTGCATAGCCTCGGGGCTGGTGTTGCTGTAACGCAGACCCATGACGAAGTACAGAATCAGAGCGATCACGAAAGCAGGGATCACGGTCCACAGCATGGACTTGATGTGGGCGAACACATCGGTGCCGGAAGCGGCAGGAGCCATGTTGGTGGTGTCAGAGAAGGGAGACATCTTGTCGCCGAAGACGGCACCGGAGACGGACATACCGGCAACCAGAGCGGGGTTGATATCCATACCGTAACCGATGGCCATGAAGGCGATACCCATGGTACCCAGAGCGGCGTAGGAAGAGCCGGTGAAGAAGGAAACCACGCAGCAGACGATGAAGCCCAGTGCCAGGAAGGAAGAGGGCGTGAAGATCATCAGGCCGTAGTAGATGATGGAGGGAACGATACCGGAAATGATCCAGGCACCGACAACCATGCCGACGGCGATGAAGATCATGCAGACCTGTGCGGTTTTCTTAAAGCCGGCCAGAATCATATCTTCCAGCGCATTGAGCTTAGTGCCGACACAGACGGCGATGATGCACACTGCCAGGAAGGTCAGAATGAAGGTGACCATGGTGTTCAGTTTCAGGATTGCCAGACCCAGGGACATGATGGCAGCAACGACTACCAGTGTCAGGACAGCAATGGGGAAACTGACGGTTTTCTTGTTCGTACTCATTTTTCTTTCCTCCTAAATTACTCGATAGATTCCGGGAGTGCCTGCCGCCCGCTTGTCACGAAAACGACAATTGCAACTTCGCCGTTCTATACTTGCATACACTTTAGCACATTATTTAGGAGAATGCAAGATGTCAATCCAGCGTAACGCCGGATTCTTTCAACCAGTTTTCGTCAATAATGCCCTCTTCCAGCTCACGGCGCAGCAATTCGGGGTCGCGCTCAGAGACGGGACCGTAGCCGCCGGCACCGGCGGTGACCATTTCCACGATGTCGTTGGTCTGCAACACCACGTTTCTGGGCTTGGGATGATCCAGAATCAGCTGACCGTCGCGGTAAATCTTGATGCTGGCGTTACCGCCGCCCTGACCGCCTTCCAGACCCCAGGGGCGGCTGACGGAACGCTCGGTAGCGGCGGAGACCAGCATGGAGTCGCCGCTCTCTTCCAGAATACGGATGGTACGGACGATGCCCATACCGCCGCGGTATTTACCGGCGCCGCAGCTGTTTTCAGACAGGGCATACTTCTCCACCATCAGGGGGTACTCCATCTCCAGCGCCTCAACAGGCAAGTTGGAGGTGTTGGTCATATGAACATGGACAGCGTCCATACCGTCCTTATTGAACCGGGCACCGCTGCCGCCGCCAATGGTCTCCACGTAGACATAGGGATTATTGGTACGCTTATCGGTACCGGAGAAGAAGAAATAGCTCATGGCACCGTTACCGGCTGCGGTGACGCGCTTGGGATCCAGCTTGGCAAAGGCGCCGAAGATGACGTCGGCAATGCGCTGGGTGGTGGTCTCACGGTCGGAGGTGGGTGCAGGCTCCTTGGCCCAGACGATGCTGCCTTCCTCGGCGACAATATTGATGCTGTCAAAGAAGCCGGAGTTGGCAGGGATAGACTTATCCAGCAGCGCCAGCATGGCGTAGTACACCGTGGCCTTCAGGGCGCAGGGCACGCAGTTGTGAGGACCGCGGTTCTGAGGAGAGGAACCGGAGAAGTCGAAGGTGATCTGGTCGCCCTTGATGGTGACCTTGGTCTTGATGAGCACCTTGCCGCCGCCGGCACCGTCATCATCCATATAGTCCTCGAAGCTGTATTCGCCATCGGGCAGTTCGGAGATGGCGATGCGCGCCTTCTTCTCACCGTATTCCAGCCACTTGCGGCAGAACTCCTCATAGGTTTCCAGACCGATCTTGTCGATCAGCTCCGTCAGCTTGTCGGCGCCGAACTGGTTGGTGATGATCTGGGCGTTCAGGTCACCCTGACGCTCGTACTTCATCTGGAAGTTCAGCATGATCAGGTCGAACACGTCCTGCACCAGCTCTCCCCTGCTGTACATCTTCACCAGAGGAATGCGCAGGCCTTCGTCGTAGATGGTGGGACCCTTGCGGCTCTTATCGGCGTGGTGGCCGGTGTTGACCATGTAGGCCACCAGCTTGCCCTGATAGAACACGGGCTTGAGGAGCACCAGATCGGGCAGATGGGAACCGCCGCCGTTATAGAGGTCGTCGGCGATGAACACGGCGCCTTCGTGGATGTCTTCGGTGCGGTATTTCTGGGTCAGCACGTCCACCGCGCCGGACAGCGAACTGAAGTGCAGCGGAATATGCTGGGCCAGACTCAGCAGCTTGCCCTCGGGACTGAACACGGCCACGGACAGGTCCTTACGCTCCTTGATATTGGTGCTGTAACCGGTCTTGGCCAGAATCACGCCCATCTGCTCGGCGATGGAGGTGATGCCGTTGGAGATAATCTCCAGCGTAATGGAATTGATCTCTTTCATTTCACACGCCTCCTTGCTCACTTACGCTCAATCATCATGTTGAGGTATTCGTCCACGGTGGCCTTCTGGTTGGACAGGACGATGGTGGTGCTGTCCATCTGCTCGATGATGGCCGGACCCTGAATCACGTTGCCGCAGTGCAGCTTTTCGCGGTCATACAGCGTGTAATCGGCGAACTGGCCGTTGCCCTCGTAGACGTGGCGGCTGCCGATGACGGCGGCAGAGGGATCTTCGCCGGCATACTCGTCCTTGACGATGACGGGATAGACGATATCGCCCAGAGCAGACAGACCGAAGTTGACAATCTGAACCATGTCCTTGGAGCTGAAGGAATACAGGCGCTCGTAGGCAGCGGTGAAGGCGTCGCGCAGCGTCTGGGCAGAGGCGATATCCTTCATGGTGATGGGTACGCGGATCTCGTGGTTCTGGCCCTTATAGCGCATATCCAGGAAATACTCGCGGCTGCGCAGGGACTCGGCGATCTTCTCTTCATCGAACCACGCCTCGGCGTCCTTCTCCAGCGCGGCAAACCACTTCTCCAGAACGGCGGCGCAGTCATCGGAGATGTCCATCACGTAGGTCTGGACGAAGTCGCGGCGCATATTCTCGGTCAGCAGACCGTAAGCGGCCAGCAAGCCGGGGGTCTTGGGAATGAGCGCCTTCTGGATGCTCATCTCCTCCATCAGCTCGGCTGCGTGGAGGGGACCGGAACCGCCGAAAGCCACCAGACAAAACTCACTGGGGTTATAGCCCTTGGCGACGGTGACATTCTTGATTTCCTTGACGATGTTGGAGTTGGAAACGGAGATGATACCCCGTGCGGTTTCCAGCAGTTCCATATCGATCTTCTCTGCCAGCTTGCCAACGGCATCCTTGGACAGATCAGATTTGATGGGCAGTCTGCCGCCCAGGAGGGTTTCCTGGTTCAGGTGACCCAGCACCACGCGGGCATCGGTGATGGTGGCTTCCTTGCCGCCCAGATTGTAGCAGGCGGGGCCGGGGTTTGCACCGGCACTCTGAGGGCCAACCTTCAGAATACCGCCGCTGTCGATCCAGCCGATACTGCCGCCGCCTGCACCGATGGTGGAAATATCGATGGAGGGAATACGGACAGGATAGCCGCTGATGGTCTTTTCATCGGAGGCCCCAAACCGGCCGCCCACCACCAGACTGATATCGGTGCTGGTGCCGCCGATATCCACGGTGATCAGGTCCTTCTCGTCGATCAGATCGGTGATGTACTGGGCGCCCACCACACCGGCTGCAGGGCCGGACAGAGCGGTCTTTACCGGGAACTTCATGGACTCGTCAATGGACATCAGGCCGCCGTTGGAGTGGTTGATGTAGGTATTGTCGATACCGATGGACTCCAGCGTCTTTTTCAGGTTGTTCATGTACTTCTTGACTACGGGGCCAACGAAGGAGTTCAGCACTGTACCGCACAGACGCTCATATTCCCGGAACTGCTTGGACAGATCACTGGAAACTGTCAGGAATGCCTCC
>JAZKYM010000046.1:0-5094 GCA_045612165.1 Vescimonas sp. | reverse complement strand
CCTTCGCGGATGCGCATGGTGCGGCGGATCTCTTTGGGGATAACGATTCTACCTAAATCGTCTTTCTTCTTTTACGACACATTTGACGGGCGGATAATATCCGCCCCTACATTATGTTGGTGCGTGCTTGTAGGGGCGGCTACCAGCCGCCCGCAGGACGATGCTGCGCGCCAAACGGAGATTTATGGCACAAAGCCTCTTGTATCGCGGCGGCAATTGCCGTACAATGTAAGTGAAATGACGAAGAAGGGCGGCTGAAGTATGAATATCAGACGACAAAAGGAGATAGCAAAAGGATGCCGGTGGAACCGGTATCAATATAATCTGACCACCAATATGGGCCAAGACGGAAGCCGTATTTCCGGCTGCGCCGAGCACATTGCCCTTTCCCGTAAGGTGGCAGGCGAAGGCATGGTATTGCTGGAGAACAAGGGTATTCTGCCGCTGAAGGAGGGGACACGGGTCGCCCTGTTTGGCGTCGGTACATTGGAGTATGTGCAGGTGGGCGGCGGCAGCGGTCAGGTTCATCCGGCGTATGTGCGCAATGTCTACGAGGGCTTTTTGGAAAAAGCGCCCCGTATCAGCATCTACGAGCCGCTGAGCCGGTTTTATTACGACTATGCCGTGGAGCGGATTGACAAGCTGGAGGAAAAAGAACTGCTGGCAGAGCCTGACATTCCTGCGCAGCTGCTGGCCGATGCTGCCCGAGAGGCGGATGTGGCCATCATTGTCATCCACCGCTATTCCGGTGAGGACTATGACCGCAGCGAGAAGAAGGGAGATTTCTACCTGACGGATGCGGAGGAGCAGCTGATTGCAGACGTGACGGCTGCCTTTGACCACAGTGTGGCGGTGCTGAACGTGGGCGGTATGGTGGACGCCAGCTGGATCCGCGAAAACGGAAAAATCGACGGCGCGCTGCTGGCATGGCAGGCCGGTATGGAGGGCGGTCTGGCCATTGCCGATATTCTCTGCGGCGATGTGAACCCCTCCGGCAAGCTGACCGATACCTTCGCCGGCCGCTTTGTGGACTATCCCTCCGCCGATACCTTCAACGAAAGTGACGACTACGTGGAGTACTATGAGGATATCTACGTGGGCTACCGCTATTTTGAGACGATCCCCGGCGCCAAAGAGAAAGTGACCTATCCTTTCGGCTACGGTCTTTCCTACACAACCTTTGCCCTGAGCAAGCCCGTAGCGGCGCAGGTGGGTGAGCAGATCGAGGTGCGCCTTACGGTGACCAACACCGGCGAGGTGCCCGGCAAGGAAGTGGTGCAGATCTACTTCTCCGCGCCGCAGGGAAAACTGGGTAAGAGCGCCGTTACGCTGGCTGCCTTCCGGAAAACACGCTTGCTGGGCAAGGGAGAGAGTGAGAACATGGTGCTCACCTTCCCCATCGCGCAGATGGCCAGCTATGACGATTTGGGCAAATGCTGCCTGTCGGCTTACGTGCTGGAACAGGGCGAATACCGGTTCTTGGCAGGTACCAGCTGCCGCGATTTGCAGGAGGCGGATTACCGCTACACCGTGGACGATGGGTACGTTGTGGTGCAGCAGCTGAGCCGGAAGTGCGCCTCCAACAAGCTGGGTAAAAGACTGCTGGCCGACGGCACCTTTGAAGCGCTGCCTGCCTTCCCGGTGGAGGAACACCGCCCAACGGCGCCGGAGAACTGCGCCGTGGCACCGGAAACTGTTGCAACGCTGGCTGATCTGGCCGACGGGAAGATCGCCATGGACGCTTTTCTGGCCCAGCTTACCGACGAGGAGCTCATTACCCTTGTGGGCGGAACGCCCAACCGCGGTGTGGCAGACACCTGCGGCATCGGCGGCATCCCCCGTCTGGGTATTCCGGCGGTGATGACGGCTGACGGCCCTGCCGGTATCCGTCTGCGTCCTCCGGTGGGCCTTTGCACCACGGCATGGCCCTGCGCCACGCTGATCGCCTGCACATGGGATCCGGAATTGGCCTACGCCGTGGGCAGAGCCGGTGCACGGGAAGCCAAGGAAAACGGCATCGGCATCTGGCTGACGCCGGCGCTGAACATCCACCGCAACCCCCTGTGCGGCAGAAACTTCGAGTATTTCAGCGAAGATCCGCTGATCGCTGGCAAGTTTGCCGCCGCCAAGGTGCGCGGCATCCAGAGCACCCATACGGTGGCAACGCCGAAGCATTTTGCCGCCAACAACAAGGAGACCAACCGCCACTATTCCGACAGCCGTATGTCGGAACGGGCGCTGCGTGAGATCTACCTGCGCGGCTTTGAGATCTGCGTCAAGGAGTCGCAGCCGTGGTCCATCATGTCCTCCTACAACATCATCAATGCCCGTCGCGCCTGCGAGTGCTATGAGCTGCTGGACGGCATCCTGCGCAAGGAGTGGGGCTTTGAGGGCCTGATTATGAGCGACTGGGACGTTCGCTGCGACCACGCCAACTGTGTGCTGGTGGGCAACGATGTTCGCATGCCCATCGGCCTGCCGGAAACGGTGCGGAAGGGCTTGGAGGATGGCCGGATCCAACGCGGCCATCTGGAGACGTGTGTCAAGCACGTGCTGGAAATGATCCTGAAACTGGACTGAACGCTGCATACGAAGAAGCGGAGTGATGCGTCACTCCGCTTCTTTTGTGAAAACGTATTTTTTTGCCATCGGCGGTTGACTTATTTTGCCGCTGCGCTTAAGATAAAGCTGGTCGCCGGTGAAGAGAACACGGCGGCGGAGAGAGGATGTGTTCCGTGAAGATCAGCCAAAAAGCAAAAGAGGCGATTTTGCTGGGCGGCGTATGCGCCATTGCATACCTGTCGGTTTACCTTGCCCGTAACGTGCTGGGTACCGTGTCCAACCAGATGGTAGGACTGGGCATTTTTGATAAAGAATTTGTCGGCTCGCTGTCGTCCACCTTTTTTGTGACCTATGCCATCGGCCAGCTGATCAACGGCGGTATCGGCGACAAGATCAAGGGCAAGTACATGATCTGCGGCGGTTTGCTGCTTGCCGGTGTGGCCGGTTATGTGTTCACCGCCCTGCCGGCGTCCGTGCCGTACGCTTACGTGGCCTACGGTGCCTGCGGCTTCTTCCTGTCCATGATCTACGCCCCCATGACCAAGCTGGTGGCGGATAGTACGGAGCCGATTTATGCCACTCGCTGCGGTGTTGCGTACACATTCTCCTGCTTTTTCGGTTCACCCATTGCCGGTTTGCTGGCGGCATTCCTGTCGTGGAAAGGCGTGTTCACTGTCAGCAGCACGGCACTGATCGTGATGAGTGTGGCCTGCTTCTCCATCTTCTGCGCCTTTGAAAAGCGCGGCATCGTGCACTATCCCGTACGGGAGAAAGAGGTCGGGCCTACCGGCGGCGTGAAGCTGCTGCTGCGCCATCAGATCGTGCGCTATACCTTTGTGTCCATGTTTACCGGCGTCATCCGCACCACGGTGATCTTCTGGCTGCCCACCTATATTGCCGAGCATCTCCGCTTTGCAGAGAAGGAGGCATCGCTGATTTTCTCCGGCGCCACGCTGGTGATCTCCTTTACCGCCTTTATGGCGCTGGCGGTTTATGAAAAGCTGGGCCGCAATATGAACCGCAGCGTGCTGGTGTTCTTCTCCGTCTCGGCGCTGATGTTCCTGCTGGTGTATCTGGTGAAAGCACCGGTGTTCAACATTGTCTTTATCGTGCTGGCTATTATGGCATCCAATGCGGCGGCCTCGATCCTCTGGAGCATGTATTGCCCCAGCCTTGCCAAGACCGGCATGGTGTCCAGCGCCACCGGATTTCTGGATTTTGTCAGCTACATGGCGGCGGCCGCTTCCTCCAAGATCTTTGCCAACGCGGTGGACTCCATCGGCTGGGGCAATCTGATTCTGGTGTGGATGGGCCTGATGATTCTGGGCGTGGCTGTGGTGCTGCCCAAGCGGCGTATTTGCGCGGAAAACTGATTAGAAACATCCCGTCTCATCTGGTGGACGGGATGTTTTTTTCTTTACACTTGCTCGGAGAGTTTGTATAATAAAACCAACCAAAAAATTAAAGGAGGACGCACTATGTATCCGTTGTGGGAAGATCTCAAGCGCCTGAAAGGCTATCGCTGGGTGGAGCTGTCGCATTCTATGAATAACGGCAGCCCCTATTGGGCAGGCATCCCCACCGGCTCTGTGGAGCTGGGCAAGGTGGTCTATGACTGGGGTGAGCCTATGCTGGAGTGCCAGATCCAGACCTTCAAGTTCCCCGGCCAGTTCGGTACCCATGTGGACTTTCCTGCCCATTTTATCAAGAATGCGGCCTATTCCGACAGTTACGGCGTGGAAAATATGATGTATCCTCTTTGTGTCATTGATATCACCGACAAGGTGGCCGAGGATGTGCATTATGCTGTCACTGCCGACGATATCCGCGCCTATGAGGCCCAGTACGGCCCCATTCCCGACGGCGCCTTCGTGGCGCTGCGTACCGACTGGCACAAGCGCTGGCCGGATATGAACGCCTTTGCCAATCTGGACGAGAACGGCGGCGAGCACTGCCCCGGCTGGTCCATGGAGGCGCTCAAGTACATCTATGAGACGCGCAACGCCGCGGCCAACGGCCATGAGACGCTGGACACCGATGCCAGCGTGGAGGCGGAGAAGGCCGGCGATCTGGCCTGTGAGCGCTATGTGCTTGCCAGCGGCAAGCTGCAGATCGAGGTGCTGCAGAATCTGGACAAGGTGCCTGCTGCCGGTGCCGTGCTGGTGGCAGCGTGGCTGCGTCTGGAGGGCGCCAACGGCCTGCCGGTGCGCGTGTGGGCCATCTGCCCGGAATAAACAACAAAAAAGACCTGTTCCCGTCGGGGAACAGGTCTTTTCTTATGTGGTTTTACTTGGCCTCTCCGTCACCCAGCATGGCGGCGGCCACGCACAGGCTCAGGAACACCTGCTCTTCCATACTGGAACGGGAGGTGATGGCAACGGGCACCTTGGTGCCGGCCAGCACGCCGCAGGCGTTGACGTTGGCAGACATGGTCAGCACCTTCATGACGGTGTTGCCGGCCATGACGTTGGGCATCAGCACGGCGTCAAACTCGCCGCAGTGGGGGTTGTCGTAACCCTTCAGACGGGCGGC
>JAZKYM010000045.1:0-12654 GCA_045612165.1 Vescimonas sp. | reverse complement strand
TCCATAAACACTTTCAGATCGCGGAACATCTTGGGGTTCTGCCACAGCCACTTGCCCCAGAACGTATCGCGCAGGGGGGCGATGCCGGGGATGATGAGGCCCACGTTGTTCTGTGCGCGCTCAAGGAACAGCTTGGCAGCTTCCTTGTCAAAGTGGCAGCCGCCCAGCTCAAACCAGCCGAACAGGGACGTGCCGCCCATGGGGCACATGACAATGCGGTTCTTGATCTCCACATTACCCACCTTCCAGGGGGTAAACAGGGCTTCGTATTTCTGATCCATACTCTTTTTTCCTTTCTCGTTTTTTCAAAAGGTGCGGTGGGTATACTCCCCCACCATGATATCATGGAGCAATTATACCTTTTTCGTCCGACAGTGTCAACTTTTACCGAAAAAAGCACAGGCTGACGGACAGCCTGCGCTTTTTTGGACACGGTATTCAATTGGCGGCAAAGGTGCCGGAAACGCCGTTGATAGAGATGGTATAGTTTTCGCCTCTGACCATTTCGGGTGTGCTGATGACCACCAGACCGTAAGAGAGCTGCGGCGTGTAGTCCACCACCGTGTTGCCACTCTCGTCAGTCAGCAGGATGGCCGTACCGGCACTCTGGGTGCCGCAGGTGACGGCGAAGGTGCCCTGCGTGGAGCCTTCAGAGAAGGTCTGGGCCATCATGGTAGAGCCGGTGCCGATGAACGTGCCGCCGGTGATAATGGCGGTTTTATCGTAGTCCAGCACCGCCGTATCGCCCTGCGTGGGGCCGCAGACCACCGTGTAGCCGCCGGAGATGGCCAGCGTGCCGTTGGCGTCAATGCCGTCGCCGGAGGCCTGCAGGTAAAGCTCACCGCCGCTGATGGTGACCGAGCCGTTGCCGCTGCCCATACCGAAGCCGCCGCCCATGCCGCCGAACTGGTCGCGGCCACCGCCGCCGCTGAGATCAGTGCCGCCGGCGGCGTTGATGCCGTCATCGGAGGATTTAAGGTCGATCTTACCGCCACTGACGGCGATATGCAGGCCTTCGAGACCCTCGTAGCACGCGGTGATGGTGATGTTGCCATCGGAAACGGTGAGGTTTTCGTCGGCGTGGAAGCCGTCGTCGCCGGTGGCGATGCGGAAATTACCGCCGCTGACGGTAAGGTTGGCGTTGGAATGGAAGGCGTCGTCTGCCGCATCAACGGAGAACATGCCGCCGGAAACCGTCAGATCGCCGGTGGCCTTCAGCGCCTTCATGCTGGTGCTGTCCTCCTGTTTGGAAGTCTGCTGGCCACCGCCGCCCATGCCGCCGTGGCCGCCGGGACGGCCCATACCGCCGGGCATCATGCCGCCGAAGCCGCCCCAGTTGTCGCTGGACTGCTTGGTGCCGTTTTCGCTGCCGCCGCCGCAGGTGATGTCAAAGCTGCCGCCGCTCAGCGTCAGATACGCACCGGCGCTGATGCCGTCGCCCTGTGCCTCCAGCAGGAAGGTTCCGCTTTCGATATACACAAAGCCCAGCGCGGCATCGTCGGTATTTTCCGCGTGGATGGCGTCCTTACCGGCTGCCACGGTAATGTCGGCGCCGGTGATACGGACGCTGTCGTTGGCGTCCACGCCGTGAGAAGCGCAGGTAATGTCGTAGCTGCCGCCGGCAAAGACCAGATCGTCCTTGGCCACAATGCCGTGACCGGCGGGAGCGGTGACGGTCAGCTTGCCGCTGCCGTTGAAGGTAAGGTCGGCCTTGGCGTACACGGCGCCGTCGATGTTGTTTTCATCCACCGCCGTGAAGCTCTCGCCGCAGGAGAGGGTGTTCTCCCCTTCCAGCGTGACGAACACCTTGTCGGCCTCCTTCACGTAGAGAGCGGCGGAAGTCTCGCAGTGGATGGCGGCATTTCGCAGCACGATCTGGGTCTTAGCGTCCTTGGGGGCGTCCACCGCGATCTGTCCTGTCCATGTGCCGGTGAGGATATAGGTGCCCTCGTCAAGGATGGTGACGGTATTGCCTTTCACGCTCACAGCGTTGGAGGTGCTGCTTGCCGTGGTGCCGCCGAGGGTGATGAGAACTGCTTTACTCTCGTCATAAGTGGTGCGCAGGTCGCGCTGGGTGAACATGTCGGAATCGGAGGTGACGGTGCTGCCCGTCTCCTTGTTGGTGTCCTGCGTGTTATCCTGCTGGGTCTGCTGCGTGCCGGAGGAGGGCGTATCGCCCACCGCCAGTGTCTGAGAACCGCAGGCCGTCAGTAAAAAGCACAGCGCCAGCAGCGCCGCCGCCAGTCGGATGGGTTTCATCTGCCGCCACCTCACAGTTCACCGGCCGTCGTCTCCTGACGGGACACGGAGATCTCCAGATTGCCGTTGCGGCAGCGGATGGCGTCGATCATCTCTTTCTCACGGGCGGCATCGCGCAGTGCCACGTGGTAGGTCAGGCGGAACAGGCTTCCCATATTGGTGGTCTTGACGCGGATCAGCTCGTGCTCGGCAGTATACTGGGCGAAGATGTCGTCAAATACCGCCGTATAGTCCAGATCTTCGGGGATGGTGACGTTCAGCACCTTGTAGGTGGCGGCGTTCTTCTTGCTGCCCATGTCCAGACGGCTGTAGAGGACGAACACGGCACACAGCAGCACCGTGAAGAGGGCGGCGTACGCCAGATATCCCATGCCGCACACCAGACCTGCGCCCATGGCCAGAAAGATGGTGCCGATCTCACGGGCCGTACCGGGCACGGAGCGAAAGCGCACCAGCGAGAACGCACCTGCCACCGCCACACCGGCACCCACGTTGCCGTTGACCATCATGATCACCACGCACACCACCGCCGGCAGCATGGCCAGCGTCACCACAAAGCTGCGGGTATAGCGTGTGCGGTACATATAGCTCAGGGCGATCACAAGACCCAGTACCAGCGCCGCGCCCACGCACAGCAGAAAGCGGCCCGGCGCGATCACGGATGTCATGTCGGTATCGAATAAACCGCGGAACAGATTGTCAAACATGGGAAAAGTCCTCCTTGATTTCGGGATAGATCAGCGTCTGATACGCTGTGCCGTATTTGGAAAAAGATGTTTTGTAGAGTTTCTCCTCGGTGAGAAGGGCCGTCATCCACAGTGGGATACCGCCGGCGCACTTGAGCTCCATCAGCACCGTTCCCTCAGCAAGAAGGGACGTGCCGCCCACAGGCTCTGCCAGCGAAAGCGCCGATCGTCGGCACAGGATGTTTTCGTCAAAGGTCACGCGGAAATCGTCGGCACCCAGCCACGCTTCCCGCTCATAAGAGAGAAACACGGTGGGGCGGAGCGAGCCGTAAAAGCGCAGGAAGTGGTCGATCTCCCGCCGGATCTGGCTGTCCTCCCCCGGCGGCGTTCCACCGCAGAGCCACGCCTCCGCCTGCTGCAGCGGAAGCGCCAGGCGGCGCTTATAGACGATACCCTTGTATTTTTTCTTCACTTCCACAAACACCGGCTGCCCACTTTCGGCCTGCTGATAGCTGCGCAGGCGCAGCTTCTCCTTATACACCGGCTTTTCCATGCTGCGGCGGATGAGGCGGTAGTCGCTCGTGTCGAAGTACACGTTGCGGATGGTGCTGCGCCCGTAAGAATCCGGCGCCATATAGGCCGCCATGGCCGCCACGATCCGCTCTTTCCGCTCACGCGTCAGCAGATATTTGATTTCACAGCGCTCAAAAATACTCTGATACGCCACAGGCGCACACCTCCCCCGTATTATATGACGTTATCTTATATTCCCAACCTTAAACGAACCTAAAAGAACGCCAAATAAGCCACCCTGCCGAAAGCAGGGCGGCTTATTTTCTTATCGCATCTGTTCTTCTCTCAGACCTTCGCCGCTCTCCCTTCTGCGTCGGTAGGGCTGCACCGCCGGAATCAGCAGCGTGCTCGCTGCCGCCAGCGCACAGCCGGGAAGCGCACCCAGCAGTGCACCGATGATGGCCCATCGGGCACCCGGCAGGGACAGGCGGCTCGGCGTGACCTGCGCCACCTCGCGCAGGATCAGCAGCTGCACATCGCCCATGACCGGCTCACACATCTGCGGCCAGATATCCAGCAGCGCCTGCACCGTGCGCCGGGCCTCCTCGCCGCTCTCTGCCGCAGCCGTGAGCACAAAGGAATTGGTCTGCCCCACAGACCGGGCCGAGACGGTCGTTTCCCTCAGCGCTGTGCCCAGCTTCTCACTCAGCAATTCCTGACAGGTGCGGCTTTGCAGCAGGCGCGGCAGCACCTGAATCAGGTAATTGGCGGTGCGGCTGTCATAATAGTGGTCGTAGGAGGAAAGATCCGTCCCCTCGCCGTTTCCCACACCCACAGAGACGATGACATCCGCCTCACAGAGCGTCTGCGTATTGGCCGCCGTGTACCAGAAAAGGCAGGCGCCGCACACGATGGCCGGCACTAAAATCATCGCCCAAATCCGCCGCAAGGCCGGCAGAATATGACGCGCAAAGGCCAGCAGATCAATGTGCACCAAGTCTTCTCCCTGCTGCACCCACCGCTCGCGCCGCGCCTCCGGTGCGCCGCTTTGCCGCAGCTGGCGGATCACCAGCAAAAGGCACATGGCCAGCCCACCGATCACTGCCGCCGCCGCATACAGATGCGGCGCAGCTTCTTGGCGGCTGCTCTGCGCCGTCACGCTGTGGCCGTCCAGCGCCGCAATCGCCATGTGGGGAGACACGCGCTGGCACACAGCCGTATAATTGTCCAGCACCACCTGCGCCAGCAGACACGCACCCTGTGCCGTTTCGGCGCCGACCGTCACGCGGATCAGGTTGGTGCTGCCCAGTCGGACGGCGCGAACAGTTCCGTATCCGGCGCCCAGCGTATCATGGGCGGCCTGCGCCATCAGTTCACCTTCCAAAAGTCGGGCATACACAGCCGCCGCCTCTGTGGTGGCCGATACGGTGGCAGGAAGCGCCCCTTCCTCCGCCGTAACGGCAAACGTCAGCTGCGCCGTATAATCCTTACCCTGCAAGAGGGCACGCGCAGCCCAGAGCAGCAGGGCAGCCGCCAGCGCCGCTATGGCGATCAGCCACCATCTGCGCAGCAGAGGGCACAGCAGATATCTCGGATCCGCCTGAGGCGGATCAAATACGGTTTCTCTTCGTTCCACAGCGCCCCTCCCTTCTCAGCCGACGATCACCGTCCGATAGGCTGCATTCTTCTTGCGGATATGACCGGCATCCCTGTCAGCCGCTCCGCCTTTCTCCGTTTCGCAATTTGGTATATGATACCATATCCGCCGTTTCGGCGCAAGACGAAGCTGCACAAGCAGGAGCCGCAAAACAAAGCCCCCTTTGCAGCAGTCGCAAAGGGGGAACTTTCACGGGAAACGGCAGCGCTTTTTATATCAGCGCCGATATCGAGGCGCGGAGGGCTGCGGTGATCTCCTCCAGCGTCAGGGAGGGCTGTCCCTCCTTGGCCTGCTGGGGCAGGTACGGCACGTGGATGAAACCCACGGGGGTGTCGCCGCCGCAGTAGCGGTGCAGCAGAGTATAGAGCACATCGTTGCACACGAAGGCACCGGCGGAAAGACTCAGCGCAGCAGGGAGACCTGCCTCCCCAATGGCCGCCACCATCTCACGCACCGGCACGGTGGCAAAATAGGCAGCAGGTCCCTCCGGCACCACGGGGGTGTTTACCGGCTGCGCGCCCTCATTGTCGGCGATACGGGCCTCACGCAGGTTGATGGCCACCACCTCCGGTGTCACAGCGCTGCGGCCGCCGGCCTGTCCGATGCACAAAATCGCGTGGGGCTTCACTTCCTCAGCCGCCGCCAGCACCGCCTCGGCCGCCTTGCCGAACACGGTGGGGATCTGCCGTTTGTGCACTTCCCAGTCGCCCACCGTCTGCGGCAGCAGACGCACCGCCTCCCACGAGGGGTTGACGGCCTCGCCGCCAAAGGGGTCAAAACCGGTAATCAGCAACTTTTTCATGGACATGCTCCTCTCCCGACCGCTCCTCAGCCGTCCTCATCGTCTTCGTTCTCTTCTTCCTCATCGCGCAGGACCACATCGTTGAAAAACTGGAATTCCGCCGCACGTTCAAAGGCATCCAGCTTTCCGTCACGGTTGAAGTCAAACATATTGCCGAAAATACCGCCTGTCATCGCAGTTACCTCCCGTTTTGTTTGTGTTGAGTATACCACGCCTCGCTCTGCGGTGCAACAGGGGCAAAAAACGACCTCCGCCGTTGATGCGGAGGTCGTCTGCTGTTACGGCTGATTGACCGTGCCCATAAAGAGGGGGACGGAGGACTTGGTGACGGAGAA
Source organism: Vescimonas sp. (assembly GCA_045612165.1). Lineage (GTDB taxonomy): Bacteria > Bacillota > Clostridia > Oscillospirales > Oscillospiraceae > Vescimonas. Next base: position 6,402 of record JAZKYM010000045.1, on the reverse strand, counting down.
GATAAAGGGCCGATCCACCACGAAATCGATGATCTCGTCCGGCGGCTCGGCAGAGCCGGCACCCACAAACTCGATGTAGGCCGCCGCCTTGACGCCCTCTTCGTCGATCTGCACACGGACCGACTGATTGGCCGAGGCCAGACAGACAGGCGTATCGCCGGTAATGGCGCTGAAATCGGCGCTGCCGAGGGAGAACACATCCTTCACGCCCAGCTGCTGCAGGCCGTCTTTGAGATCTGCGGTGCTTTTGACGTCAAATTGGGGAACGGAGAGATTCACCTTCATATACTTCTTGTTTTCCCAGTCCTGCTGCAGCAGCATCTCCATGTACTGCCCGTCCGAGAGCACGTCGGCGGTGGTGCAGCCCTCATCCGGCAGGATGAACCACATGGAGCCGCCGTTTTCCAGCCCCATGCGAACGGCGCTGAACTTATCGCCCCAGTAGTAGTACATGGTGGCCAGCTTCTTATTCATAAACGTGGCGGTCACGTCGCCCTCCGGCGCGTGGAACACGGCCTGGGTGTTATTCTTTGCGGAGAACTCATCGCCCCACTTGGACTGGAAATAGATGGTGGAGTACAGCGCCAGCACCGTCTCCGGCGGCAGTTCGATGTTGTCGGCGGCATTTTTGACGAAGCCGCCGGTATTGTTGTTGACCCATGCGCTGATGGCGCGGTTGGTTTTCTGCGTGCCTAAATTGTCCTGATAGACAGAGGCGTGGTGGTAATAGGCCAGATCGTCCATGGCCTGCTGCTGATAGGAAAGCCCCTTATCCAGCCACAGGGAGTTGGCCAGAACCGACATCTCCACGTTCTTATCGTTGTGGTAGACGCTCTCCCACATGGCGTTGGCCTGTTGGCGCAGCGTGTCGGTATCGGCCGCGCCCAGAAGATCGAGGATCTGTTGGCGGCTGTCGCCTGCCGTCAGCCCCACCAGCATGGAAAGACCCATGTAGGCGTTGACCGGCGACCACAGGCGGTTTTCGCTGCCCTCGGCGGCCAGAAACCGGGCAGAACCGGCAGTGAAAAAATCAGACAGCTCGGCGGCAGCCTGTTTGGCTGTGTCGGAAAGCGTCGTCCGTTCCGCCTGCCACTGATCCAGCGCCGCGTACCATGCGTTGCTGGTTTCATAATCCTTCTGGTTGGGCCGCTCCCCCACACGGGACTCGGAGGCCGTGGCAACGGCGTGAGCGGTAACAATCATGGGGATGGCCGGCATGTTGAAAAGGAAGGCCAGCGCCAGTATGGCCGCTGCCGCCATGGGCAGGATGCGCTTTTTCTTTTTCCGCTTGGCGGCGGCGCTGACATATTTCTCATCCACGTAGCTCAACGCTTTGGCAACTTTCTCATTCATCCACATAACCCTCCTTCATCAGGAATTCTCGCAGCTGCATCCGCAGCCGGTTCAGTCGGACATTGGCGGTGTTCTCCCGCAGCCCCAGATCTCCGGCAATCAGGCGCACCGGATCGCCGAACCAGTAGCGGCGCAGGAACAGCGTCCGGTTCTCGGCGCTGACGGTGCCGAGAAAGCGGTTGATGGCGCACCCCAGCTCCCTCTCGTCCACCGTCTCCTCCAGAGCCGGCGTAGGGATGCAGTTTGCCAGCTCGTCAATGGGCACGTCATAGCGTCCGTTGCGCTTGTCGGCGCTGAGATACTTCAGCCGGTCCAGCGAGATGTTGCGCCCCGTGGCGTACACGTAGCCGGCCAGCGGATCGGGCCGCTTGGGTGGGACTGTATTCCACACGGCAAGATACGTGTCGTTGACGGATTCCTCCGCGTCCTGCCGCACGCCGAGAATGTTCATGGCGATGGACATGAGGCGCTTTCCAAACCGCCGGGTCAGCGCATCAATGGCACTTTCCGATCTTTGCCAAAGGAGCTTGATGATCTTTTGATCTTCCACACAAATCCCTCCTTATCTATGTTATAGAATTCCGGCGCGGTGATGTTACATCCATTGTACCATATTCTGCAAAAAAAGACAGGGGAATGTGACGCGCCGCCAGCCAAAAGAAAAGCCGGAAGAACAGACGCTCTTCCGACTTTTACAAAACCGATTTATACCAACTGACCGTCCTGCATGCGAAGGGTCTCGTCGGCGCGTTTTCCCAGTTGGTCATCGTGGGTCACGATGACCACGCAGTAGCCGTCCTCATGGGCGAGGGAGGCAAGGACGCCAAACAGGTATTCGCTGTTTTTGGAGTCCAGATTGCCGGTAGGCTCATCGGCCAGCAGCACTTTCGTCTCCATGCCCAGCGCACGGGCCACAGCTACGCGCTGCTGCTCACCGCCGGAGAGCATGGCAGGAAAACGGTCCAGCACCGTCTCCGGCAGACCCACCTTTCCGATCAGCTCGGCAGCGCGCTTTCGCGCCGCGGCAGGCTTCATGCCTCGCAGCTCCATGGGATACATGACGTTCTCCGCCGCCGTCAGCAGCGGAAACAGGCGAAAATCCTGGTAGATCACCGCCACACGCTCGCGGCGGTACTGTTCCAGATCAATGTCGGCCGTGGAAACGCCCTGACACAGGATGCTGCCCTCGGTGGGCACGTCAAGACCTGCCATCAAGCTCAGCAGCGTCGTCTTGCCGCAGCCGGAGCTGCCCATGATGGTATACACCTTTCCCGGCTCGAAAGCGTAGGAGATGCCGCGCAGGGCCTCCACGCGCTGATACTGGGTCTGGTAGACATATTTGACATCGCGCAGTTCAATCACGCTCATTTGTTCTCCTCCTTCATCATTCACGGACTGTCAGCAGCGCCATCAGATCGGTCTTTCCGATCATCCGGATGGATACGGTGGCGCCCAGCAGGTAGCAGATGAGATAGGCCGCCGCGGCCAGCAGCTGAGCCGCGCCGCCTGCATACAGCCAAATCAGGATCGAGCAGCCTGCCAGACAGCCCACAAGGCTGAGGATGGCCTGTTCCCAAAAGAACGAGGCAAACACCTGCCGCTTTTGTACGCCGCAGCCGCGCATCAGCGCGAACTCGCGCCGACGGGAAAAGATCATCAGCCACGAGATGATAAAGCCCAGCAGCACCACCAGCAGCGAGATCACCGCCGACATGACCTTACCCATGGCGATGTTGCGCTCCATATTCTCGGCAAGACGCAGGAAGGACGCATCCCGCAACAGGATGGTCGTGCGGTTACCGGTCGCATTTCTCACGGCGCTGAAGTCCTGTTCTCGCAGCAGCTGTCGGATGGTGTCCAATTCATTGGCGGAAGAAATCCGGAACCGGCAGGTGCGGAAGGTGTATCTGCTCCACTCACGGATATTGCCGGGGTCTTCCGTCACATCCAGCAGCGACAGCGGCACATGGCAGGCCAGCGGCACATAGATCTGCGCTTTGCCTCCCTGCTGAACATAGCTTCCCACCGCCTGAAGATTCAGGGGGATCTCCAGCCGGAAGATGCTGTCGTACTCCACCAGCACAAGGCAGGAAAACGTATCGCCCAAAACCATGCCGTGCTCGTCCAGAAAGGCGGCACTGCACACGGCAGGGATCAGCTTCTCGTCTGCCCTCTCCGCGATGCGGTAGAGCAGCGGCGTGAAGTCCGGATCGGCAAGGCACGTCTCGTCCCAGCCTTCCAACCAGGTGGCAGCCGGGTCTGTGTAATAGAATTCCTTGGCGGCCGACAGTGAATTCAAGGCCACCAGTTCCGGCTGGGTGTCGATCCATGCCTGCCGGTGCGCCTGACCGAAGCTGCCGTAGGTGAAACTGGGCGCATCTTCCGGCAGCCAGTAATGGTAGCCGTAGGAGACCGATACATTCTCGATTCCCTCTATGCCGAGGATTGTCCGCAGATTGTTCATGGGCACCACCAGACCGGAATAATGCCGTCCGTCGAGGCTGACCACCATACCTTCGATCTGGGTATTTTCCAGCGCGTCGTCCAGCTCGTTCTGCCAGCCCTGATACACACCGCTCAGAACGAGGACGGTCACCGTCAGCGCCAGCGAGACCAGCGGCACCACCAGCGATCTCAATCCACCGCGTCGGATGGACAGCAGCGCAAAGCCCGGGCCGCCCAGACCCACCGACGAGGTTTTGCCCCGGGGGATACGGACTTTACTCTTGCCGCGCTTACGCATGCCGCCGCGACGGGCCAGGCGCAAAAACCGCAGGCAGAAGAGGAGCGCCAGGGCCACGATGGCCGGTATCACCAGCAGGTTGGGCCAGATGGGGATGCGCGGGTTGAAGGCCATTTCTTTCACCACGCCCAGCGCCGTCTCGCTGTACCAGAGGAACTGGCCTCTTTTGCGCGTGGCGATGGCCACGATGAGGCGAAGCACCGCAGGACGCAGCAGCGTACCCAGCACAGCGCCCAGAATGGTGGAGGCGCCGCAGATGGCAAGGGCGCCGGAGAGGAACCACAGGGTGATCTTGCCCCGGGGCGTGCCCATGGAGACCATGATCTGCACGGCAATCTGCTGCCGGCCCACATACAAAAAGGCGAACAGCAGCAGCACGGCCACGATACCCACGCAGCAGGCCGTCAGCACGTTCACGGCTGTTTTTTCCACCTCGCGGAAAGGCTGCACGGCGCTGCCGTAGCCCTGATCCAGCAGCGTTACCCGCACCTGCTGGGGCACCAGCGCCTGCAGCGCTTCCGCTGCTGCCTGCGCCTGCGCGTTGCGCAGAGAGACAGTGCCAAGAAGATAGCCGAAAAGGGGCGTCTGCGCGTCCTCGGCAATGACCCACACCATGCCCCTGTAGTCGGGAGAATCACTGGCGATACCGCTGACGGTGAAGGTCTGCGTATTTCCACTGCTGCTGAGGCGATAGCGGTCTTCCGCCGTTCCCTGCAGTTCGTCCAGAGAAAAGGCGTCGCCCGGTTTCAGATCCAGCTGTGTGGCCAGATCATAGGAGATAACGCAGGCGTTGGGCGTCGCAGGATCGGGCATCTTTCCCTCGGCCAGCTGGATCTCGTTTTGATGGAAGGCGTAAACGTCGTTCACGTCGCGGCAGGGCACCACGCTGACGTAATTGTTCATGGCTCGGTACTGCTCCGCGGCGCGATAGAAGATCTCGGGAATTTCCCCTTCTCCGGTATAGTCGGCATACGGCAAATCATCCGTGGAGAGGAAGGACTCTACCTCAAAAATGAGGTAGCCGTTGAGGGGGAACCCGTTGCCTGCAGTGCTGATGGATGTGTCCACGAACGAGCCGTTGAGAACATAGCTCTTTCCCTTTTCCGGAATAAAGCCGTTGTCACCTACCAGGATGTCGATATAGGTTTCTTCCCTACCGTGCCGGGAATAGATGGCTTTTTTCAAAAGGCAGGTGTGATAGGTGATCGCACCTGCCTCGGTGTTTGGTTCGTTGAACTCGTTGAATCTCAGCCATTGGTGTATGGGTGCGGAAACATCGCTGACGACAATGACAGCGCGGTTGCCGTAGGGCATGGTGCCAGAGCGGCGTTCAAAGCCTTCGTTGGCTGCAAAGGCGGTGTTGCCCCGCGTCCACGCGGTGACACCCGGCAAGGCTAAAACGGCCTCATCCGTCAGCGCCTGAGCCGCTGAGCGCGCGGCAGCATCCGGTTCGTCTGCGTTGGGGTACTCCGCGCCCATGTACTCGATCAGCGCGATGGAGCGATAGGCCTCTTCACAGGCGGCCATCACAGCCTTGCTGTACAGCAGCACGCTCGCCGACAGGATCGTGGTCACCGTCAAGAGCATGATCAAAAGCGAGAACAGCGCTGTCCGCCCCCGTTCGCGCAGAATTGAGTTGATTCCGTTGCGAATAAACATACGGTCCCTCCGTGAAAAGCTAACATATATTGTGTCAAATCATACCATATGTCGCAACGGCATGTCAACGAAACGGAGGCAAAAGCGCAGGAGGCGTGGCGACACGGAAAAAGCACGATGGTTTCTGTCAAAACCATCGTGCTTTTATCGTCTGAGCGTATTACTGAACCTCTACCAGCTCAATGTGGAAGTTCAGTTCCTTGCCTGCCATTTCGTGGTTGGCATCAAAGGTAATGGTGGCATCGTCGCGAGCGGTCACCTTGACGGGCACAGGCTGGCCGGCGTTGGTATACAGCACCACGCTCTCCCCCACGTTCAGCTCCTCGCTGCCGGGCAGCTGGCTGATCTCCACGGTGAAGATGGCACGGGGGTCGGCATATCCGTAGGCCTGATCGGGAGTCAGGTGGATGTCAATGCTCTGGCCGACCTCCATTTTGGCCACAGCCTCATCATAGCCGCGGATCATCATACCTGCGCCGCAGATGAACTCCAGAGGCTCGCCGCGGTCATAGGAAGAGTCAAAGACGGTACCGTCGTTCAGCGTGCCCCGGTAGTGGGTTCTGCAGCGCTTGCCCAGGTGGGGGCCTTCCATTCGGGGTGCGGAGTGGCAGCCGCCGCCGCAACCGCCGCAGCCGCCGCTGCAGCCG
>JAZKYM010000044.1:0-13094 GCA_045612165.1 Vescimonas sp. | reverse complement strand
GTCGGCACCCCACTCAAAGGGACGGCAGTTGATGGGGGTGGCGAAGGTGTTGTCGATAATGAGAGGCACGCCGTGGGCATGGGCGGCCTTGGCAAAGCGCTCAATATCCAGCACGATCAGGGCAGGGTTGGCGATGGTCTCACCGAACACGGCCTTGGTGTTGGGGCGGAAAGCGGCCTCCAGCTCCTCATCGGTGCAGTGGGGGGAGACGAAGGTAAACTCCACGCCCATCTTCTTCATGGTGACGGAGAAGAGGTTGAAGGTGCCGCCGTAGATGGTGGAGGAAGCCACCACGTGGTCGCCGCAGCCGGCGATATTGAACACGGCGAAGAAGTTGGCGGCCTGACCGGAGGAGGTCAGCATGGCGGCGCTGCCGCCTTCCATCTCACAGATCTTGGCAGCCACGGCATCGCAGGTGGGGTTCTGCAGACGGGAATAGAAATAGCCGCTGGCCTCCAGATCAAAGAGCTTGCCCATCTCGGCGCTGGACTCGTACTTGAACGTGGTGCTCTGTACGATGGGGATCTGGCGAGGCTCGCCGTTACCGGGACGGTAGCCGCCCTGTACGCACTTGGTTTCCATCTTGTAATCCATGGTGTGACCTCCTTGGCAGGTTAGAATCTTTAATCAAATATTTTATACTATTCGAGGGGAGATTGCAAGGCGCGACGGGAATTTTATGGCGTGCGGCGGCAAGAGAAAAGACCACCCGACGGGGTGGTCTTATTCGTTTTTGGCTTACAGATCGCGGTAATCGATGTTGTGCAGGGGGTCGTAGTCGATGTAGTCGGGACGACAAGCGGTGGGGCTGGGCCGGTTGCGCACGCGGCTGATGCCGTGGGGATCGGTATAGCCGTAGTCGCGTACCCAGCGGCTGGGGTCGCTCTTCCACTTGCCGGCGAAGCTGACAGCGCCGTTTTTGGCCTCGTGCCACACCTTCTGCCACAACACATCGTCGCTCTCGGGGCTGATGGACACCCACATCACGGGGCGGCAGCACAGAGAGAAGTCGTATTGGTGGGAGAGGCCGGGATAATAGACGGCATCCCAATCGCAGTATGTCCATTCTGCGCTGCCGTCCAGCCCGATGTAGCCCACAGAGTTGCGCTCTTCCTCCAGATCCTTGCGCAGCGGCAGCGTATCCCGCAGCCACCAGCTCAGCGCAAAGGCGCGCTGTTCCCGGCTCAGATACTGCTCCGCCTCCTGACGGTTCAGGGCAAACACGCGGTTATCCGTCTCCTCCGAATAGAGGAGGGTGGCCAGCTCCCCGGCAGAAAACGTCTTCAAAAAATCGCCGTTGAGCAGCTTGCGCACGTCGGAATCGCCCCAATCGGCCTCGCCTTTGGCGTTGCGGAAAGGCGTTCTGGGATAGACGGGGTCCATGCAGATGATGAGGGCGCGGTCGCGGCAGGCGCGCACCGTCTGCCAGCGGTAGCCGCCCATGGTGAAGGGAATGTGATCGCCGGCGTTGAGCAGCACCTTGCGGTTGACCGAGAGGTTTTCACGCAAGGGGCAGCGCGGCTCGGCGCACAGCAGGCGCAGCAGGTTCATAGGCAGCGTGGCCCAAGGCTGCGGCGCAGCGGCTGCCATAGCGCGGATCTCCTCTTCCTCCATGGCGGTGATGGCGTTGATGCAAGTGAGGGTCTGGGCGGAGATTTCCTGTTCCAGACGGGGGATCAGATCTTGCAGCGCACGGGCATTGGTGTTGGCATTGGCGATGGTGTCGCGCATTTTTGCCATCTCGCCGTCCAGATAGGTAAAGCGTTCGTGTTCTTTGCGGTACGTCTCAATCTCGCGGCAGCGGCTGCGGCATTGGCGCAGCTGGGTCGAGAGGGCACCGCGGTCTTTGAATTGGAAGAAGGAGAGCGTGGATTTTTCCTGCTCCAGCTGGGAAGCTTGCTGCTGCAAGGCATCGTACTCGCCCTCCTGTTCCGGCGTCATGCGTTCCAGACGGGCCGAAAGGGGCTGATATTCCTTGTCCAGCCGGGCAATATCCTCTTCGATTTGCTGCGGCGCGCGCTGCAGAGCGGCCAGTTGTTCCCGGGTGGCGGTGAGCTCCTGCTGCGCTTTGACCAGCAGGTCCATCAGGTCATACAGCGATTTCTGTTCCATGGTGTCCTCCTGATCCGGTGATGTTTACCACAAGTCCTTTTCGGTAAGGGTGGAGAAATCGCCCTCGCGGAAGCCGACGGCGCGCAGATATTGCTCCGTCAGATCCCGATGGGGTGCATAGACTGTGTGGGAGTCGGAGCCGTAGGTGACGGGGATGCCCATCTCGAAGAGCTCGCGCATGAACTCCGTGTACTGGCGGCGGAAACGCTCGGACGTTCTCGCGTCGCACAGCACGTCGCCGTTGCACTCCACAAACTTGCCCTTTTCTTTCAGCGCGGCAGCCAGCTCCATCTTCATGGAACGGGGGATGATGTCGAAATCGGCATACCACAGGGCGCGGCCGTTGTACCAGGGGTGGGCCAGAATGGTGACGCGCTCATCACAGGTCAGCCACAGCTGCTGGCGGTGCCACTCACGGAGGCAGGCGTCCAGATCGGCAGGCAGCTGACGGGCGTGAGGCACGTCCAGACGCCAGTGGGCACCGCCCACGGCGTAGCGCACGCCAAGAGCCATCAGCTCTTCTTTCGTCATGGCCAGCTCCAGGTCGTAGGGTTTATCCTGAATGGGGGGCTCGTAGCCCTCACGGGTGCCGGTTTTGGCGATGTAGTCGAACTCCGGCTTTTCGATGGGCGTCAGCTCCACGCCCATCACCAGCTGGGGGAACTGGGGCTGCAGCGCCTTTACGTCACGGACGGACTGAAGAAGGTTGCCCACGAAAGCGCGGTCGTTGAAATTCAGGTGGTCGGTGATGCCCAGCTTTTCAATGCCCATGGTCTGCGCCGTTTCCAGAATCTCGCGCAGGGGCAGGGAGGCGTCGTAGGAGGCCTCGGTGTGGATATGCCAGTCAGAACGAATGATCATAATCAAAACTCCTTTCGACCGTTTGCGGCCGCCATACCATCAGCATACCATAAGCGAGCGGAAAATGCCAGTTTTTTCTCCGGTGCTTGCGCCGCCGCGGCGCGTCTGCTATACTGGAAAAAACGCAAAAGGGAGGACACACCATGGTTCATCAGCGCATTGATCTGCCCACCGGGGGCGCCTATCTGGAGACGTACTTTCTCGCCGCCTCCGACCGGCTGAAAAACAGCCAAAGCCGCCCCCTTGTCCTTATCTGCCCCGGCGGCGGTTATTCCTATACCACCGATCGGGAGGCCGAGCCGCTGGCGCTGGCCTTTGCCAGCCGCGGCTACCACGCCGCCGTGCTGCGCTATCCCTGCGCGCCGAGTCGTTTCCCCACGGCGCTGGTGAGTCTGGGGCAGGCCATGCTGTGGCTGCGCCGGCACGCTGAGGAGTTCCACATCGACCCACAGCGGCTGTGCCTGTCCGGTTACAGCGCCGGCGGTCATCTGGCGGCCAGCATGGGCGTGTTCTGGAAAGAGGAATTTTTGCACGAACTGCTCTGCTGCACCGCCGAAGATATCCGTCCTCAGGCGCTGCTGCTGGGCTATCCCGTCATGGCCGCCCAGGGCGAGGTGGGTGACCGCTATTCCATCGCCAATCTGGTGGGCGAGACGGCAGACGAGGCGGCGGTGGCGTACCAGTCGCTGCCCGATCGGGTGACGGACTGTGTGCCGCCCACCTTTTTGTGGCACACCGACACCGACGAGCTGGTGGCGGTGGAAAACAGCATCCGCTTTGCCGCCGCCCTCAAGCGCTGCGGCGTGTCGCTGGAGATGCACATCTACTCCGTGGGCGTCCACGGACTGTCGCTGTCCAACGCCGTGACTGCCGACACGCTGGAGGGCAAGGAACGGGTGTGCCCCGACTGCACCGGTTGGATCGATCTGGCAGGCAGCTGGCTGCGCCGTCAGTTCGGCGTGTGAGGGAAGAAGCATACATAGAAAAAGGCCATCCCCCAGGAGGGGATGGCCTTTTATCATTGTTCGGTGGGGTGGCTGCCGCGCTCGTAGCTGAAGCCCTCGCCGTGAACCTCGTTGATCTGGGTGATGGTCAAAAAGGCGTCGGGGTCGATGGCGGTGACCCGTTGGTGGACGGCGTGGAGACGGCGCTTGGGGATGATGCACATGACGCCCTGCTGGGCTTCGCGCTGATAGCCGGTTTCGATGTGCAGCATGGTCACACCGGCAGACAGCTCCTCCAGCAGCGCCTGACGGATGGCCTCGTACTGTCGGGAGATGACCAGCACCTGCAGCTGGGACTTACCCATGATCATCACCGAGTTGAGCACCAGCGTCAGCACCGCCAGAAACACGATGCCGTAGAGGATCTGCTCGGCCTGAGAGAAGAGGGCCTGCGTGGCCAGAATCACGCCGTCGGTGACGGCGGCCACGGTGGCAAAGGGAACGTGAGTCCACTTGTTGACCACCAGATTCAGCACGTCCGTGCCGCCGGTGGAGGAACCCAGACGCACCAGAATGCCGATGGACAGACCCACCAGTCCTCCGGCAAACAGCACCGCCAGCATGGGATCGTCCGTCAACCGGTCGATGCCGCCGATACGCTGGAAAACGCCCAGCAGCACCGGATAGAGCAGCGAGCAGGCCACGGTGGAGAGGAAAAACTTTTTCCCCAGCACTGCCGCGCCCAGCGCCAGCATAAGGAGGTTGAACACCAGCACCACCACAGCCGGGTCGATATCCAGCAGGCGGCCGACGAAGATGCCGATACCGGTGCCGCCGCCGGTGATGATGCCGCAGGGGATGACGAAAGCCGCCACGGCGAAGGCCAGCAGCATGTTGCCCAGCAGGAACAGGACGGCGTATTCGATTTTCTTGCGAACGGAACGATGGGACATACAGTACCTCCGATGAGATGGATGCAGCGTTGGGATGATCTTCTCTATTATACCCCAACGGCGGAAAAAGGCAAGTGGCACAGCCGTTGACGGCGGCGTGGATTTTTCTTATAATGGGGAAAAAAGGACGGAAGGGGCCGGTACCATGAAAATTTTACACCTGACCGATATCCACGTAAACGCAGAAGGCGCACCGGCTTTCCGCCGCGCCGACAGTCTGGGCGACCTGCGCGCCGCGGTGGACTACATCCTGCAGGTGGATTTGCAGCCGGACGTGGCGGTGGTGACCGGCGACGTGTCCACCGACGGCACTGCCGCGGCCTATGAGCTGGTGCGGCAGGAACTGGCGCGGCTGGGCTGCCCCGTGTGGGTGCTGCCGGGCAACCACGACAGGAAAGCGGCCATGAAGGCGGTCTTTCGTGACATCTGCCACACGGCCGGTGACGGCCCGGGCCGCTGCATCGACACGCCGCAGGCGCGGCTTTTGCTGCTGGATTCGGCGGTGGAGGGCTGCTCGGGCGGCGGCGTGACGCGTGAGCAGCTGGATTGGATCGCGGCGCAGCTGGACGTGCCGCAGGACCGTCCGGTGATGCTGTGGATGCACCACTTCCCCTTCCGCAGCGGCATCGAGGGGATGGACCACCCTTTTGAAGGGGAACAGGAGCTGCTGGCGCTGCTGCAGGGCCGCAACGCCTATATCGGCAGCGGCCATCTCCACGCCGGTGTGGTGCGCCGCACGGGAACGGTTACCATGGTGACGGCACCGGCAGTTTCCATGCTGATGGAGCTGCGGCTGGAGAGCGTGCGGTTCTACGAGGGGAGCGCCGGTTTCGCCCTGCATCTGGTGGACGGCGGCGCCGTGACCACCCATCTTTGCACCGTGCCGCCGGCGCGCGCTGCCACCGGCCCCCACGCCTTTGTGGAGTGAGGGAGAAAGACCGAAAAAACACCACCCGTGGGGTGGTGTTTTTTGGCTGTTGGTGGAGAATCGGGAAGCCAATTGGCATCTGAGTGGTTCGACTCCCATCGCAGCGCCGGAGCCGTGCTTCGCCGCTTATGCGGCGTCACAAGCGTTTTGCGCAGCAAAACCTTGGCGCAGGGCGGATTCATTTCGCCCGAGCATGCCCGATTACCCTTGGGGCGGAGCGACCACAGGGAGCGCAGCCCAAAAATAAAACACCACCCGGATGGGTGGTGTTTTATTTTTGGTGGAGGCGAGGGGAGTCGAACAATTCTCGCATCGCATAGTAAAATCATCAGCAAATTGTTGACGTTTTCTCGATTCCTGATTTTAACTGGATTTTTTCGCACCGGAAAAGTGACAGAGATAAACGTCAAAAAATCCTTGGTAAAACCGTGATGTGGCCTTTGCTTACGAAAATTTCTACCAAAACTTCTACCAAACACGTGCGCGAAACCGATTCGACAACGTGTTACACGACCTTTTCCTTTTTCTTCTTGCCGAGGAAGATGGCGGCGGTGATGGCCGAGCCGCCTACCGCGCCGCCTACCGCGCCGATACCCATGGCGAGGGCCGTGGGCATAGGCTGATACTCGGGGTCAGCGGCGGCGCAGACGGTGCAGGTGCCGCGGCGGAAATCGTGCTGGGCCTCGTCCTGCTTCTCGCCGCAGACAGAGCAGGCGTGGAAGTGGCCGTTTTCATCGTGGCTCCAGGTCTCTGCCCACTGGTGCTCGATGGTGCGCTCATAGCCGCAGGTCTCGCACTTGGTGTCGCAGTCGTTATCGAAAGCGTGCTGGGCGAAGTCCTTCTGCTCGGTGCACTGCTGGCAGGGATACCAGTGGCCGTTCTCGTCGCCGGTCAGCTTGTCGTCATAGACGTGCTCGTGGCGCAGGGAGGGCTTGAGGATATAGCCGCAGGCGGTGCAGGTCTGGGGATCGTCATCGGTGGCCTCGGGGCCGGGGACGTGGCTGACGGCGGCCTGCTTATCGCCGCAGTTGACGCAGGCGTGCCAGTGGCCGGACTTATCGCTGTCCCACTCGTCGGAATACTTGTGGGTGGTGGTGCGGGTGGCGCCGCAGATGTTGCAGTCGTTGTCGCAGCCGTGGTCATAGGTGTGGACGCCGTTCTTGGACACCTTCTCGGTATAGCTGATGCCGCAGCCGGAGCAGGTGTACTTGGTCTCGCCGTCGGAGATGCAGTTGGCGGCCTTGATGACGCTGCTCTTCCAGGTGTGGTCCTTGGTCTCCTCCTTGCCGCAGACAGAGCAGGCGTGGGTGTGCTTGTCGTCGTCCACCTTGGTCCATGCGCTGTACTTGTGGTCGGCCAGAGGCACGGTTTCGGTCTTGGTGGCGCCGCAGTCGGTGCAGGTGAGCTGCTTCTCGCCGGTGGTCTGGCAGTCGGCGGGCTTGGTGACGGTGCCGCTGTCCCAGCTGTGGCCGGCGGATTCGTCCTTGCCGCAGATGGAGCAGGTGCGCTTGTGGTTATTGCCGTCCACCTTGGACCAGCTGCCGTAGCTGTGCTTGCAGGCCACGGTAATGGTGACGCCGGAAGCGGAGGCGGAGACGGTCTCGGTGCCGTCCTTGGCCGAGCCGGTGCCGCCCACGGTGTAGGTGCCGAAGGGTGCGCTGTCCTTGACCTTCAGAGTGAAGGTGCCCACCTTGCCGCTGGGAACGGTGGGATCGCGGTAGGCCACTACGAAGCCGCTGCCGGGTGTGAAATCGGAGAGAGCTGCACCGCTGACGGTGCAAGAGCCGCTTACCATCTCGAAAACGGAGGTGTCGTACTTCAGCTGCAGGCCGTAGCTGGTAACGGTGCCGCTGCCGGAGACGTTCACGGTGAAGGTGATGGTGTCGCCGCGGTTAACGGTGGTGGAGGAGGCGGAGACCTTCAGGCTGATGGAGCCGGCGGCATGGGCCGGAACGGTCAGTGCACAGATGAGACAGATGCTCAAAAGGAAAGAAAATAGTTTTTTCATGTCGTTTACCTCACAAAATCATGGTCGGCAGTTACAGGGGATAGTCGGCGGGGAAGAGGGTGTGCCAGAGGAGATAGATGGCATCCTTGTCGGTGACAAGTCCGTCGTCGTTGAAGTCGGCGTCGTTGTTGAGGGGATAGTCGGCGGGGAAGAGGGTGTGCCAGAGGAGGTAGATGGCGTCCTTGTCGGTGACCAGCTCGTCGCCGGTGAAGTCGCCGGGGACGCGCTCCGGCGCGCCGCAGACGGAGCAGGTGCCGTCAACAAAGGTGTGGGGCAGCACGGGAACCGTCTCCTGAGGAGTGAGGATCTCGCCGCAGACAGAGCACTTCTTACCCTCGGTGAGGCCGGTTTCGGTACAGGAGGGCGCCACAGCGGGGATGGACTCTTCGGTGTGGGGGCCGACGGGAACGGTCTGCTGCGGCACGAGGATCAGACCGCAGGCAGCGCAGTGTTTGCCTTCGCTCAGACCCGTCTGGGTGCAGGTAGGGGGCACGGCTTCATCGATGGATTCGGTGTGGGGGCCGCTGCAGACGGGTTTCCAGGTGACCTTACCGCCGTAGTTCTGCAGTTTGTCGGCCGTCCACGTGGGGTTGCCGGCGGGGTAGTAGGCGGTGAAAGAGCGTGAGGTGAAGCTATCACTCTGGAACGCAGGCGCATCGCCCAGGAAGTGGACGAAATCGAGGTTATAGCAGCAGAAAAAGACATCTGTTCCAATGGTGGTGACGCTTTCCGGTACGGTCACGGAGACGAGCCCCTCATACTCAGCAAAAGCATAGTTGCTGATCGTAGTGACGCCGTCGGGAATCACCAGATCAGTCACCAACTCACCATTGCAGTAGAGGTTTTCGGCAAGCCACAGTGGGTTGCTCCAAATGCACTTCATTGCACCGTTCGGTATGTACTCGAAGATAATATTGCACCATGCGGCCAAATCGTAGATATACAGGTCCAACGCATGATGGTAAGCAGAAAAGGCTTGGTCGCCAATGAAGAGCAGGTCAGGTCCCAATGTCAGCTTGCTCAGCTTGTCGCAGGAGGTAAATGCGCCGGTATCGATCTCCTTAATGCCGTTGAGGGAGATCTCTGTCAAAGAGGAATTGTAGAAGGCACCGATTCCCACATAGGATACGTTATCGCAACCGGTGACCTGTGTTAATTCATAGGTGTGTGAAAAAGCCCGGTCCCCGATGCTGGTGACACTGTCCGGAATATGGACCGATGTGATGTCGGCAGTATAAAACGCGTAGTCCTTAATACTGGTAATTCCTTCCGGAATGACCAAATGCGTCAACTTTTCCTCGCCAAGATACCACGTGTCGGCCCAATATGCCGGATGGGCGTACTCATTTTCGATATCCACAGTCAGCCAGCTGGCCAGATCCTGAATGACGAAGGCCTCCTTGGGGCCTGCGGTGTAGAATGCGTGAGTGCCGATTTTTCGCAAGCCGGTGGGAGCCACAAAAAACTTGAGCCTTGCATTATAGAACGCATGACTTCCAATTTCGGACACACTGTCAGCCATATCGATTATCTGCATGAAGGAACACTCGGCAAAGGCATAGCTGCCCACGGAGGTGATCCCGTCGGCAACGGAGACGTAGCGGATGTAACCGTAGTAATTCTTCCACGGCACCTCGTCAGCGGAGGCCCAGTTCGTCATGGCACCGGTGCCGGTGATTGCCATGCAGCCGTTGGAGTAGATGGTATACTGTGCATCCGGGCCGCATCTGCCGCTGCTGATCACCGTGGGATCGGCCGGCACGTAGTCGGTGGGAGACATGGGATACAGGGTGTGGAACTCATCGATATCGTAAGCTTCTTCACGGATATGGTCGGCAAAATCGGACGAACCCTTCAGGAAATACCAATAATCGAGATAACCGGCGTCCCACGTGCTGTCCAGATTGTAATAAACGCCATCCAGCTGCACGATGTTCCACGCGTGGCCGATGCCGCTTTCGGCGTCATAGCCGGCGATCACGCGGCAGTCAACGCCGGCTTCCAGCAGCAAGCGGTACAACGCCACGGCGTAGCCCTGACACACGGCGCTGTTTTCAACCAGTGCGCCATAGGCGGTGAACTTGTAGAACTCATCGGACATGCCCTCGTTGTCCTCGGTCGAGTACTTGACTCTGCTGCAGATGTAATCATAGATGGCCAGCGTTTTATCGTAGTCATCGGTATTCGCCGTGAAATTGAACCCGGCCATGATCTGGTCCACTTTTCTGGTAACAGAAGCCTCCATCGACTGGCTGATGTAATAATCCAGCTGATAGCCAATGTCAAGGTAGTAATAGCTTCCGCTGTCAATATAGGTGCCGCCATATTTCAGGTCCTCAATGCACCACAGGAGATAGTCGCCCTCGGTGGGCACACCGGTGTGGGCCGTGGCCAGGGCGAAGATGCCCAGGATCAGGGCTTCCATCTCCTCCTCACCGGGCACGTCCGCCTTGCTGACGCGCAGGGGGATGCTGATCGCGCGGCTGCGGCTCACCATTTTCGAGCGCAGCTGGGCAATGGCATCCACCACATCGGTGTAGTATCCGTTGTCCTTGGCGGCATAGAGGGGCTGACGCTTCAGCGAGCCTTCCAGCTTGCCGTCTGTCAGCAGATGCTCCATGCCGGAAGGGGCGTCTGCTGCGGCCTGCACCGTTTCCTGTACCGTTTCCTCCACCGCTTCGGCGACGGGCGCTGCGGTCTGGGTCGTTTCCTCCGCGGCCAGAGCCGGTGCGGGCAGCAGCGTCAGCACCATGGCCAGTGCCAGCAGCAGGGAAAGTAAACGCTTTTTCATCAAAAAAACACCCCGTTTCTTCTAATTTGAGGATTATGAGATAATTTTACGCCAAAAGTTCGGAAAAGTCAACAAAAATGCGGGGGGGGCAACTTTTGGAGACTTTTGTGAGAGGGGGCGGACAAACGCTCCCTTATATATATCAACAGCCGCGGCGGGCAAAGTGGTTACAAAAAAAGGAAAAAACAGCGCGAAAAATTTTCGCGCTGTTTTGGGGGGTTATGGGGCGAGCTGCAGGGAGCGGATTACTCTTCTTTTCATTTCTTTACCTCCGCACTACCTTTTGAGCAAAAGCATCAAAATAATTTTGCGAAAATATCATACACCCGTTCGTATTAAAATACAAGGGATGTGTCGCCTTTCTGGATACAAATGCCGCCACATCAACAGTAAACGTGAAACGATGAGAACATAAGAAAAGGTGAGAAACGACTTGGGATACTATGATTTTCGCCTCAAAAACACCCGTTTCTCTTCGGAGCTATCCCTATACCCTCCTCCCCTGTTCGACGGAATTTGGCGCGATTTCTATTAGAATTTACAGTGTTTTCGGCAAACGGTGAAAGTGATCGACTTCCGCCAGCAATTTTCTGCCGGTTTTGGTGGGTACTCTGGCGCACTTTTATCGGCAAAAATTTTGCAGTCAGTCTACATCCACACCACCTGTACAGCCATCATAAAAAGAAGCAGCACCTCGAGGTTTTAAGTGCCCCGGGGTGCTGTTCTCATTTATTGATCTTCTTCGGCGTACACGATGATGTCGCCCGGTTGGCACTCCAACAGGCGGCACAGGGTTTCGATGTTCTCCCAAGATACGCCCGTACCTGCCCGGAGCTTTTGCACCGTGGACTCGCTGAGCAGCTTGTTCTGGCGGATCTGATACGAAGTGGCCGACAACGTGCGCGCTGTCGGCGCGATATGCCACCGGCATATCGCAGCTTAGCTGTTCGACTCCCCTCTTACCCTATACAAAACAAAAATCCACCCATAAAGGGTGGATTTTCGTTTTGCGAAAGGTGAACACAACGGTTCGTAGGTGTAGGTAAAAAACGCAATTTGATGCGTTATTCACTCGTCCCACGCTCCACTATGCTTCCGTCAGTCATTTGGAGTTTTACCGACCGGATGTGATTTTCTTCTTTTTTCAAACGCAGTATTTTCTCTATCCTGCCGAAATCAACACCATCCAAGCAGCCATAGCACAAAAACATAGCTTCATCGAAAACAGAGTGCTTCTTCATGTATCTGGTATATGCGTCACATTCGTGGCATTCATTTTTCCCGCCTTTACGGCTATAGTCAACGAAGTACGCATTTTTGCGCGAAAGAGGGCAATCTTTCACATGCGTTCCGTTTGAATTATGAGTGGTCTTTTTCCATTCGCCCAATATCAGTCGCGCAAAAACTTCTTTGCATTTTGGTGAATTGACCAGTCGTATATGTGCATCTGTCAGAAGGCGCTCCGCTACTATTTCTGGGGTGAAATCCGATTTTATGTCGCTCAAATCCACTTCTATTGTCGGAATTCCAAGATTAAAAAGCTCTATGGTTTTATCGAGATCCACTTCATGTGTGACTTTAATCTCTACATTCAGATAGCTGCTGCCACTGTACAGGATTACATCGCCGCGAATGCTGCTCGACAGCGCTTCTTCAACCGCAGCCTTTTCAAAAGTAACGACTTTACCTTTTTGCATGTCATCGTATTCTATTTTCGGGAAATACGGCACGAAGATTCTGCAAGTTTCTGCTATGATGTTTTTTGCCATCAAATGCAATGCAGTTTCCGTTCCGTGATTGCAGTCAGCAAGCCTATAATGAGCGAAGTGCTTAGTTTTTTTAGTTCCTTTGTTTTTTGCAATTAGTGGAGCCTTGCAATGTGGGCACAAGCAGTTGCACTCCTTGCCATTTTCTACTTCTTCTATACTGACCAAATGGTCACCGAGCAAAGCATACTTCAATTTATCCATAATAATCCTGCGTGTTTTTCCTGATTATTCAGTTCATCATTATTAGTTTCTTATATTAATAATATAATACAAATCTCGCACTTTTTCAATGGGTTCATGTTAGTTTTTGCGACTTGTTATGGATATTTCATGATTTTATAGGCTCAAATCCCTACCTGCGCAGGATTTGCGGTTTCTTTGCTGCTGTAAAGAAACATGAAAAGTAACGCGCCTGTTGCGCGTCCATAAACGAAAAAACAGGGGCTGGCGCGGTCTGATCAACCGTTCCAGCCCTTGTTTTGAGCTTGTTTTCCTATATAATGGGCTATTTTACCCCTAAAAGCATGAAAAAACCTCTCTTGTCTTGGTAGACAAAAGAGGTTTCTTTCGTGGTGGAGGCTCGGGTCGTCAAGCTGCATTTTTGCCTGCGGCAAAAATAGAAGTGGCCGACAACGTGCGCGCTGTCGGCGCGATATGCCACCGGCATATCGCAGTTTAGCTGTTCGACTCCCCACGAGCCGGAGCCAAAAAAAGAGACACCCCACAGG
>JAZKYM010000043.1:0-2024 GCA_045612165.1 Vescimonas sp. | reverse complement strand
TGGCGTCGAACTTGCAGGTACGCTCGCACAGTCCGCAACCGATGCAGGAAACGGCGCAGACCTTAGCGGCAGCGGCGCCCTTATCCTTGTTGGAGCAGTTGACGAACACCTTCTTGGAATAGGGAACTTCCACGATCAGCTTACGGGGGCAGGCCTCACGGCAGGCACCGCAGTTGGTGCACTTTTCCTTGTCGACGACGGCAGCGCCGTTTTCGCCGATGTGGATGGCATCAAACTGGCAGGCGGCCACGCAAGAGCCGAAGCCGAAGCAGCCGTACTTGCATTCCAGCAGACTACCGCCGCACACCTTGGTGGCAGCCAGGCAGTCGGTCACGCCGCGATACTCGAAGTTCTTCTTGGCGTTGGTGCCGCCGTTGCACAGAACGTGGGCAACCATCTTCTCACCGGAGGGAGCTTCCATGCCCAGAATGGCAGCGATCTTGGCAGCATTCTCGGGGCCGGCGGGAGCGCAGGCGGTGACGGGGGCCTTACCGGCCAGCATGGCCTCGGCGCAGCCGCCGCAGCCGGGATAGCCGCAGCCGCCGCAGTTGGCGCCGGCCAGGCACTCCAGAATCAGGGGCAGACGCTCATCGACCTTGACTTCAAAAACCTTGGCGGCGATGGCCAGAATCAAACCGAAGATTACAGCCAGAGCACCCAGGACCACAACGGCCCAAACGATATTCATAACATCCATAATTCTTCTTCCTCCTTACCAGACCTTCAGGCCGCTGAAGCCCATGAAGGCCAGAGCGATCAAGCCGCCGGTGACCAGAGCAATGGGGAAACCCTCGAAGGACTTGGGGGTCTCGGAGAACTCGGTCTGCTCACGAACGGCTGCGAACAGGAAGATGGCCAGCAGGAAGCCCAGACCGCCGGTGATACCGTAAACCACAGACTCGATGAAGTTGTAGTCGTTCTGCACGTTCAGCAGAGCAACACCCAGAACGGCGCAGTTGGTGGTGATCAGGGGCAGGTACACGCCCAGAGCGGTATACAGGGTGGGAATGAACTTCTTGAGGAACATTTCCACAAACTGCACGAGGCCTGCGATGACCAGAATGAAAGCCACGGTCTGCATGAAGGCCAGGTTCAGATTTACCAGAACTTTGTTGATCAGGAAGCAAAAGGCGGAAGCCAGACCCATAACGAAGGTCACGGCTGCACCCATACCGATGGCGGTGTCGATCTTCTTGGACACGCCCAGGAAGGGGCAGATACCCAGGAACTGGGCGAAGATAAAGTTGTTAGCAAGAATAGCGCCAAGAGCAATGGCGAGCAGAGAAGTGAAATCCATAACTTACTTGGCCTCCTTTTTCTTGTTTTCAGCCTTGGCCATCGCCCACTGCATGGCAGCGATCAGGGCGCCCAGGGTCAGGAAGCCGCCCACGGGCATGGTCAGGATCTTGATGCCAAACTGTTCGGGGATGATGCGCAGGCCGGGAGCTGCACCCAGCTCACCGCCGCCCAGCAGACCGGCGCCGAAGGTACCGGCACCCAGCAACTCACGGATGACGCACATGATGATCAGCACCAGAGTGTAGCCGATACCCTGGCAGATACCGTCCAGTGCAGCGGCACCCACGCCGTTCTTGGAGGCGAAAGCCTCGGCACGGCCCAGAATGATGCAGTTAACCACGATCAGGGGGATGAACACGCCCAAAGAGTTGGACAGGGCGGGAACGAAAGCCTTCAGCAGCAGGTCCACGCAGGTCACGAAACCGGCGATGACCACGATGTAGCAGGCGATACGCACTTCATTGGGGATGATCTTGCGCAGCAGGGAGATAAAGATGTTGGACAGGGTCAGGATGATGGTAACGGAGACGCCCATACCCAGACCGTTGAAGAAGGACGTGGTGATGGCCATGGTGGAGCACATACCCAGCAGCTGAACCAGCACGGGGTTCTGGCTGATCAGACCCTCTTTGAATTGCTTGCTAAAATTCATATCGATTGTCCTCCTTTCTTAGCCCAAGGCTTCAGCGGCAGCCAGCGCAGCGTTGGCGCCCATGGTGATGCCC
>JAZKYM010000042.1:0-7806 GCA_045612165.1 Vescimonas sp. | reverse complement strand
TCCATGCCGTTGCCCAGAGACTTGTGCATGGCGCGGCCCTCGCCGTCCACGGTCCAGCCGTGGGTCAGGCACTCTTTGAAAGGAGCCTTGCGGCCCAGCGCGCCAACAGCGGTCAGCAGGGAGGACTGGAACCAGCCGCGGTACTGGTCAGCACCTTCGATATACATGGTGGCAGGCCAGAAACCCTGATCCTTTTCCATGGCGGCGAAGTGGGTGGAACCGGAGTCGAACCAGCAGTCCAGCGTGTCGGTCTCCTGCTCGAAGTGCTTGCCGCCGCAGTGGGGGCAGACGAAGTCGGCAGGCAGGAGCTCGGCAGCGCTCATCTCAAACCAGGCGTTGGAGCCCTTCTCGGCGAAGATAGCAGACACGGACTCGATGGATTCGTCGGTGCACACGGGTTTGTGGCACTCGGCGCAGTAGAACACGGGGATGGGCAGACCCCAACGGCGCTGACGGCTGATGCACCAGTCGTTGCGCTCGCGGATCATGGCCTTCATGCGGTCCTCGCCCCAAGTGGGCAGCCAACGGACATCGTCACAGGCGGCGCAGGCGGCGTCCTTGAAGGAATCCACGGAGCAGAACCACTGGGGAGTGGCGCGGAAGATGATGGGGTGCTTGCAGCGCCAGCAGTGGGGATAGCTGTGCATAATCTCCTCGCTGGCGAAGAGCTTGCCGCTCTCCTTCATATCGGCCAGAATCACGGGGTTGGACTCTTCGCTCTTGAGACCGGCGTACTTGCCGGCGTAGTCGGTGTGGCGGCCCTGATCGTCCACGGGAACCACCATCTCGATGCCGTAGCGCAGGCAGGTCTGGTAGTCGTCGGCACCGAAGCCGGGTGCGGTATGGACACAGCCGGTACCGGATTCCATGGTGACGTAGTCAGCCAGCAGCAGGCGGCTGGTCTTGGGCAGGAAGGGATGGTTAGCCAGCATGTTCTCGTAGAAGGAACCGGGATGGACTTCCACGATCTCGTAATTCTCGCGGCCGCCCACCTTCATGACCTTGTTCACCAGAGCCTCGGCCATGATATACATCTCACCATCTTCAGCGCGAACCACGGCGTAGCTCTCGGAAGGATGCAGGGCAATGGCCAGGTTGCCGGGCAGGGTCCAGATAGTGGTGGTCCAGATGACAAAGTTCAGACGGGACAGATCCAGATGGCTCAGCTTGCCCAGATCGTCAGCCACGGGGAACTTGACGTACACGGTGGTGCAGGGATCATCCTTGTACTCGATCTCGGCTTCTGCCAGAGCGGTCTCGTCGTGAGAGCACCAGTACACGGGCTTGAGACCCTTGTAAATGTAGCCCTTCTTATACATCTCGCCGAACACCTTCACCTCGGCAGCTTCAAAGCCCTTGTCCATGGTGCGGTAGGGATGCTCCCAGTCGGCCACCACGCCCATGCGCTTAAAACCGGCCATCTGCAGCTGGATGTACTTCTCGGCGTAAGCCTCGCAGGCGCTGCGGAAGTCGGCCACGCTCATGGCCTTGTGGTTGAGCTTCTGCTCCTTGATGATGGCAGACTCGATGGGCATACCGTGGTTATCCCAGCCGGGGATATAGGGGGTGTAGTAGCCGCGCATGGCGTAGCTGCGGGTGATGAAGTCCTTGATGGACTTGTTCAGGGCGTGACCCATGTGGATGTTGCCGTTGGAGAAGGGAGGGCCGTCGTGCAGAGAGAACAGGGGCTTACCCTCGTTCTTCTTCAGAAGCTCGTTGTACAGATCGATCTCTTCCCAGTGCTTGAGCATATCCGGCTCGCGCATAGGCAGACCTGCGCGCATAGGGAAGCCACTCTTGGGCATGTTCAGGGTTTTCTTCATGCTGTGATTCCTCCGTTTATGATAAATTTTAATGATTTTCTTTGTTGTCGTCCTCGGTGGGGGCGGTGGTCGGCTTTGTCGGTCGAGGGAAAATAAAAAACGCCTTTGCCTCTTTTGTAAGAGACAAAGGCGCGTTAAGACCTCTGCGGTACCACTCTTGTTGCCGCCGTGAAGGCGACCGCTCAACCCCACAAACCGTGGGCAAGGGAAGGTAACGGCCCTCTTTCCGTCTGCGCTTACTGCTCTTTTCGGCGCCGCAGCTCCGGGGTGATGTTCGCAACTTGCCCGATCTCCGCCTTGCACCAAACGGCGGCTCTCTGTGCATCGAAGGAAGTTCTACTTGTCCCCATCATCGCTTTTGTCATTATACCAGAAACATATTAACCACTTTGTCCCCGTTTGTCAACGGGAAAAAGGACTTTTTTCGCGGAAATACAGGGGTTTTGCTTACAGAAGCTGCACCAAACCGTAGGCGCCCATGATGGTCATGATCACGGCCATCACAGCCAGAACGGCGTAGAGGGCGTTCTGGAACGTGCTGTCGGCGCGCTTGGTGTGCTTGCGCATAGAGAAGAGAACTCCGCAGGAAAGGCCGATGAGGATCATGGAGATCTGACCGAAGATCAGATTGTCCTTAAACGCGGTGCTCATCAGCACAAAGATCGCCACCAGAACGGCAAAGATGACCGCCATGACAATAATGACCCATGTGGGCAGCTTGTTCTGCTTGGGGACCTTTTTGGCTTCCTCGGCTTCCTTCTGCACGGCTGTATAGCCCTTGTAGTTGGAGCCGTTTTTCTTCTGGTGTACGTTTTTGTTAGGGTTGCCCTTGGCTTTGCGGATCTGCTCCTGACGCTGATCCAGATTGTTGGGGGCGTATTTCTTGGCCATGATATGATACTCCTTATTCTGTTGGTTGATTTTCTTCAAGGTGTTGTAAAAGCAGAGAAAACGCGGTAAATGCGGCCATCTCCCGGATGGTCTGCCGCGGTCTGTTGCCGTAGTGGCGAGTCTCCACAACAGTGCCCTGTGCAGAACTGACGGCCAGATACACCGTCCCCACTTCGTTGTCCCGGTCATCGCGGTCGGGGCCGGCAACGCCCGTGACGGATACAGCGCAGTCGGCGCCGGTGATGCGCCGTACACCCTCTGCCATGGCTTTCGCCACGGGGGCGGAAACGGCGCCGTGCTCATCCAGCAGCGCCTGCGGTACGCCCAGCACGTCGCGCTTGACGTCATTGGTGTAGCTGACCACGCCGCCGCGGAATACGGCCGAAGCGCCGGAAAGATCGGTCATGCACTTGGCGATTAAACCGCCGGTGCAGCTTTCGGCTGCGGCGAAGGTGAGCTTGCGCCGGCGCAGTTCGTCCAGCAAAAGCTGCTCAATCAAAATGCCTTCCATGGCCATCAATAGCGGATCTTTACCATCTCGCGCTCAGCCATAGCGCGCTGGCACAGACCTTCAATGTCCAGTACAGCTTCCATTTCCCGGACCTCTTCCACGTTGGGCTTGGTCTTGGGATGACGGGGCGTAAAGACGGTGCAGCAATCCTCGTAGGGCAGGATGGAGGTGTCGAAGGTGCCGATGTGTCGGGCGATACGGACGATCTCCTCCTTGTCCATGCCGATCAGGGGACGCAGAACGGGCAGATCGGTCACGTCGCCGCTGACGCGCAGGGCGTCCATGGTCTGGCTGGCCACCTGACCGAGGCACTCACCGGTAATGAGGGCCTTGCAGCACAGCTCCTTGGCCAGCATGTCGGACAGGCGCATCATAAAGCGGCGCATGATCAGGGTGAAGTACTCCTCGGGGCAGTTGCGGCGGATCTCCTCCTGAATTTCGGTGAAGGGGATGATGAAAACGGTCAGACGGCCGCACCAGGGCACCAGTTCCCGGGCCAGCTGCAGCACTTTCTCCCGTGCCTGTTCGGAGGTGTAGGGGGGAGAGGCAAAGTGGATCATCTCCAGCTTCACGCCGCGCTTGGCCATCATGTAGCTGGACACGGGGGAGTCGATGCCGCCGGAGAGGAGGGAAACGGCGTTGCCGCCCATACCCACGGGCAGACCGCCGGCGGCAGGCTCGGCAGGGCCGTGAACGTAAGCGGCGTCCTCGCGCACTTCCACGTGGACCGTCAGTTCGGGATTGTGCACGTCCACCTTGGTGCCCGGGAAGGCTTCGGCCAGCCAGCCGCCCACATACTGGCTCAGCTGAATGGAACCCATGGGGAAGCTCTTATCGGCGCGCTTGCTCTCCACCTTGAAGCTCTTGGCAGCGCGCATGGCGTCGCCGAGATAGGTCTTGGCTGTCTCCAGAATGGCGTCTTTGTCCTTGGCGCAGGGCAGAGCGCGAGCCACGGAGATGATGCCAAAGATCTGCTTGCAGGCAGCCACGGCGGCGTCCACGTCACAGGTGGACTCGGCAGGCTCCACATAGATGGTGCTCTGCTTGGAGTAGATCTTGAATTTGCCGAAGCGGCTGACGCGGCGGCGGATATTGCTCATCAGTTTCATTTCAAAGCTGCGGCGGTTCAGGCCCTTGAGGACCACTTCGCCCAGCTTGCAGAGGATCATTTCCTGCATGGGTGATTGTCTCCTTGTCTGTATGGTAAAAGTTATTTCAACACGTTGTTGCTTCGGTACTGGATGGCTTCTGCCAGATGTCCGGCCCCGATCTGTTCGCAACCTTCCAAATCGGCGATGGTACGAGCCATACGCAGAATCCTGTCGTGGCTGCGTCCGGTGAGCCCCAAACGGTCAAAGGCATTTTTCATCAGCTTTTCGCCGCTCTCATCCAGTGCGCAGAACTGACCGATCATAGCCGGCGTCATATAGGCGTTGCAGGTGACGGATGTTCCGGCAAAGCGCGCTTTCTGAATTTCACGGGCGGCATTGACTCTCTTGCGCACATCGGCAGAGGACTCTGGTGCTTCCCGGCGGCGCATGGCTTCATACTCCACGGACGGCACCTCGATGTGCATGTCGATGCGGTCCAGAAGTGGCCCCGAAATACGGCGCATGTAGTGCTCCACCTGTGTTTCCGAGCAGGTGCAGCGGCCGGAGGGATGGCCGTACCAACCGCAGCGGCAGGGATTCATGGCGCATACCAGCATAAAACGGCTGGGCAGCGTTAGCGATCCGGACACGCGGGTGATGGTCAGGCACCCGTCTTCCAAAGGCTGGCGCAGCGTTTCCAGCGCCGCCTTGTCAAATTCCGGCAGCTCATCCAAAAACAAAATGCCGTTGTGGGCAAGGGAGATCTCGCCCGGACGGGGGATGGTGCCGCCGCCGGACAGAGACACCGGCGAGGCGGTGTGGTGGGGGCTGCGGAAAGGCCGCTGCGTGATCAGGGGATGGTGAGCATCGGTCATGCCGGCCACCGAGTAGACTTCGGTGGTCTGCAGCGATTCGCTGCGTGTCATATCCGGCAGAATGGAGGGAAGGCGTCGTGCCAGCATAGACTTACCGGAACCGGGAGAACCCATCAAAAGCACGTTGTGTCCACCGGCGGCTGCGATCTCCAGAGCGCGCTTGACGTTTTCCTGACCCATTACGTCGGCAAAGTCCGGCGCGGCAGGAAGGTCGGCGGTATCGGGCGTCCACGCCTTGGCTGGCAGGAGAGGCTCGTCGCCCTGCAAATGCGCGATCAACTGGGAAAGTGTCTCCACACCGTAAACGGTAATGTTGCCGGCCAGCGTGGCCTCGGCGGCGTTCTCAGCCGGAACAAACAGTTGGCGGATGCCACAGCGCCCGGCGTGGAGTGCCATGGGCAGAACGCCGGCGATGGGCCGCAGCGATCCGGACAGACTCAGCTCGCCGATAAAAGCGGCATCGTCCGGCAGGGCACGAATTACCTCAGAGGCGGCCAGAATGCCCAGCGCAATGGGCAGGTCGTAAACGGTGCCCTCTTTGCGTTGGCTGGCAGGAGCCAGATTGACGGTGATGCGGCTGACGGGAAACTTGGCGCCGCAGTTTTTTACAGCGGCACGGACGCGCTCCCGTGCTTCGCGCACGGCGGCGTCGGGCAGACCCACCACGTCAAAGGCAGGCAGACCGCCGGAGAGGAAGCACTCCACATTCACTTCGTAACCGCTCAGACCTGTCAGGCCCAGCGAGCGCACATTGACGACCATTTCACGCCGCTCCTTTCGCCGCAAAGTACATTCACAACTTATCATATCACAAAAGTGGAAAAGTGGAAACGGATTTATGAAAAAAGGTAAAAATTTTCCGGTCGCCGGTATAGATGCCGGAGAAAAGGGGTGGGTTTCAGCGAAAAAGGCAAAAGCGGTGTGAGAAAATTTGTGCAGCATGAAGAAAAAATTGAAAAGCAGGAAAAATAACAAAAATAAAGTTTACAGACTTGACAGATTGTGATAATATGAACAATGCTGGTATTTCGTGCGAATATCAGATAAAGTATACAGAGTTCCGGCAGAAAATACGGAACTTGTGATAATTAAGGAGGCTCGTTTATGGCAAGAAAAATGAAGTCCATGGATGGTAACAACGCCGCCGCCCACGTGTCCTACGCGTTCTCGGAGGTCGCTGCGATCTATCCCATCACCCCTTCCAGCCCCATGGCTGACTTTGTGGACCAGTGGTCTGCCAATGGTCTGAAGAACATCTTCGGCACCCAGGTGAAGGTTGTTGAGATGCAGTCTGAGGCCGGTGCTGCCGGTGCTGTCCACGGTTCTCTGGGCGCCGGTGCCCTGACCACCACTTACACCGCATCTCAGGGTCTGCTGCTGATGGTCCCCAACATGTACAAGATCGCTGCCGAGCAGCTGCCTTGCGTGTTCCACGTCAGCGCCCGTACCGTTTCCACCCACGCTCTGAACATCTTCGGTGACCACTCCGACGTTATGGCTTGCCGCCAGACCGGTTTCGCCATGCTGTGCGAGGGTAACGTGCAGGAAGTCATGGACCTGAGCCCCGTTGCTCACCTGTCTGCCCTGTCCGGCAAGGTTCCCTTCATCAACTTCTTTGACGGCTTCCGTACCTCCCACGAGATCCAGAAGATCGCCGTTTGGGATTATGAGGATCTGAAGGACATGTGCGACATGGACGCCGTGGCCGAGTTCCGCAAGCACTCCCTGAACCCCGAGCATCCCCGTATGCGCGGCAGCCATGAGAATGGCGATATCTTCTTCCAGCACCGCGAGGCCTGCAACAGCTATTACACCAATCTGCCTGCCGTGGTGGAAGGCTACATGGCTAAGGTCAACGCCAAGCTGGGCACCAACTATCAGCTGTTCAACTACTACGGCGCCGAGGATGCTGACCGCGTCATCGTTGCCATGGGTTCCATCTGCGACGTGGCCGAGGAAGTCATCGACTACCTGAACGCCAACGGCGAGAAGGTCGGCCTCATCAAGGTTCGTCTGTATCGTCCCTTCGCTCCCGAGAAGCTGATCGCTGCCATTCCTGCTACCGCCAAGAAGATCGCCGTTCTGGACCGCACCAAGGAGCCCGGCTCCCTGGGTGAGCCCCTGTATCAGGATGTCGTGACCGCTCTGGCCAACGCCGGCCGCAACGATGTGGTCGTCACCGGCGGCCGTTACGGTCTGGGCTCCAAGGATACTCCTCCTGCTTCCGTGTTCGCTGTTTACAACGAGCTGAAGAAGGACGCTCCCAAGCGCCAGTTCACCATCGGTATCGTGGACGACGTGACCAACCTGTCCCTGGAAGAGGACAAGAACTGCCCCAACACCGCAGCAGCCGGCACCATCGAGTGCAAGTTCTGGGGTCTGGGCGGCGACGGTACTGTCGGTGCCAACAAGAACTCCATCAAGATCATCGGCGACCATACCGAAAAGTATGTTCAGGCTTACTTCCAGTATGGCTCCAAGAAGACCGGCGGCGTGACCATCAGCCACCTGCGCTTCGGTGACAGCCCCATCCGCAGCCCCTACTATATCAACAAGGCTGACTTCGTGGCCTGCCACAACCCCTCCTATATCACCAAGGGCTTCAAGATGGTCAA
>JAZKYM010000041.1:0-4187 GCA_045612165.1 Vescimonas sp. | reverse complement strand
ATGCACCTGGCCCTTTTCGACGTTCTTCTTTTCGCGACGGCGGCGGATAACCTTCTTGCCGTTTTTCACGTTAGCCATATTCTACTTCCCTCCTTACTTCTTCTTGTTAGCAATGGTCTTCTTGGGACCCTTGCGAGTACGGGCGTTGGTCTTGCTGCGCTGACCGCGAACGGGCAGGCCGCGGCGATGACGAGTGCCGCGATAGCAGCCAATCTCAGTCAGACGCTTGATATCCAGAGCAACCTGACGGCGCAGGTCGCCTTCGACGACATACTCCTGGTCGATGACTTCGCGGAGCTTGTTCTCCTCAGCCTCGGTCAGGTCCTTCACGCGGGTATCAGGATTGATACCGGCCTTCTCCAGGATGTCCATCGCGCTCTTTCTGCCAATACCATAGACATAAGTCAAACCGATTTCGATTCGCTTGTCCTTGGGCAGGTCAATACCGGCAATACGTGCCATAGTTTAAAGCACCTCCACTTTCTACTTAGCCCTGACGCTGCTTGTGCTTGGGGTTCTCGCAGATGACCATAACACGGCCTTTACGACGGATAACCTTGCACTTCTCGCACATGGGCTTCACGGACGGTCTTACTTTCATTGAATTTAACCTCCTACTTACTACGCCAGGTAATACGGCCACGGGTCAGATCATAAGGGGACATTTCCACAGTCACCTTGTCACCGGGCAGAATCCTGATGAAATTCATTCTGAGCTTTCCGGAAATATGCGCTAAAATCGTGTGTCCATTTCCAATGTCGACTTGGAATGTGGTGTTGGGCAGGGACTCGACGACCACGCCCTCAACTTCGATCATATCGGATTTTGCCAAGTTCTTATACCTCCTGGTCTTGATTACCGCCGCTTATTGCGGCAATGGCTCTACGAAGCTCACTATTCGTGATTCTTTCGCTGCTTCTGATTTTCTGGGCAACCGGCGCATCGCTCTGCGCCACCAGCACCACGTGCTTGCGGCGTTTGCGTTTGGGTTGTTCGACCCTGCGGCGTTTGCCGTCGGCCAGCAAGAGGAAATCTCCTTCTGCAGCGAGTACGAAGAACAGATCTCCCATATCCCTGCCGGCGATGGATTTTACGATGTTCGATTTAGCTATGTCCATATTCTTTACACCAAGGATCCCTCGGCAACCGTGAGAATCTCCGGTTCGCCGGCTGTGATTAAAATGGTGTTCTCATAATGTGCGGCGTATTTGCCGTCCATCGTTTTCACCGTCCAGCCGTCCGACAGCTGCCGGATGGCCGCGCTGCCCGTGTTGACCATGGGTTCCACCGCCAGGGTCATGCCCCGTAACAGACGGGGTCCGTGGCCGGGTTTGCCATAGTTGGGCACCTCAGGCGATTCATGGAGCTTGCGGCCGATGCCGTGGCCCACGAACTCGCGAACGACGGAAAAGCCGTTGGCCTCCACATACGCTTGAACTGCAGCGCCGATGTCCGATACCCGGTGGCCTTCTTTGGCATACTTCAGACCTTCAAAGAAGCTCTCTTGGGTCACGCGAATGAGCCGCATGGCCTCGTCGGAAACCTGACCGCAGGGGTAGGTTCCGGCGCAGTCGCCGTGGAAACCGCCGATATACGCTCCCACATCCACGCTGACGATATCACCCTCGCGCAGCACCCGTTTGCCGGGGATGCCGTGGATCACTTCGTCGTTGACGCTGATGCAGGCGCTGGCAGGAAATCCGCCGTAGTTCAGGAACGACGGGGTCGCACCCTGAGACGTAATGAACTGGTACACTGCTTCGTCAATTTGTTGGGTTGTTACGCCGGGTTTTACCATTTCCCGTGCCAGAGCACGGGCAGCCGCGGTAATCTTTCCCGCCCGGCGCATCATTTCGATCTCTTGGCCGGATTTTAAAGTAATCATATACTCATTTCTCCAAAGCTGCAAGGATCGCCTGCAGAGTCTCGGCCGCAGTGGCCAGATCTTCCACAGGTTTCAGAATCCCATGGGTCTCGTAAAAACCCTTCAGGGGCTCTGTCTCTTTATGATAAACCTCCAGACGTCTTTTCACCGTCTCGGGTTCATCGTCTTTGCGCTGCACCAGCTTGCCGCCGCAGACATCGCACACACCTTCCACTTTGGGAGGGATATTCACGATGTGATAACTGCTGCCGCAAACCTCGCAGACACGTCTGCCACCCATTCTCTTGATGATTTTCTCATCGCTGATCTCGATGGCAACAACGGCGTCGAATCTGATTCCTGCTGCATCCAAAGCTTCCGCCTGGGCGATCGTGCGAGGCACACCGTCCAGGATGTAGCCATTGGCACAGTCAGCTTCCTGCAGTCGCTCACCGATGATTCCGATGATCAATTCATCGGGTACCAGTCTGCCGTGATCGATATACTCCTTGGCCTGAAGACCAATGGGCGTACCGTTCTTCACGGCTGCGCGAAGAATATTGCCGGTGGAAATGGTAGGAACACCAAGCTTACTCTTCAGCATTTCTGCATAGGTGCCTTTACCGGCACCAGGAGCACCTAAAAGGATCAGTTTCATATTACCTCCATGCGCTTTACGCGCACACAACCGGCGGAAAATTCCTGCCGGCAGCGGAGCTGCCGCGACTTTCGCGGCAGCCACCGCCGGGGTGTTTGTCACTTATTCCAGGAAGCCCTTGTACTGGCGCATCAGCATCTGGGATTCCAGAGCCTGCACGGTTTCCAGGGCCACGCCGACCACGATGATGACGGAGGTACCGCCGATAGACAGGCCGGGGTTGTCGATCACCATACCCAGGATCAGGGGCAGAATTGCCACAACACCCAGATATACGGCGCCGAACAGAGTCACCTTATTGAGAACCTTCTTGATGAAGTCAGTGGTGGGCTTGCCGGGACGGAAGCCGGGAATGAAACCGCCGTTCTTCTTCAGGTTGTTGGAGATCTCAATAGGATTGAACTGAATCGTAGAGTAGAAGTAGCTGAAAGCGATGATCATCACAAAGTAGAACAGCATGTACAGGAAAGACTTGGTGTCAATAGCCTGCAGGAAGCCGTACCAGAAAGTGCCCTCCTGGGGAGCCTTGAAGAAGGCAGCGATGGTGGAGGGGATCATAGCAATAGACTGTGCAAAGATGACGGGCAGAACGCCGGACATGCTCACCTTCATGGGCAGAGTAGAGGACTGGCCGCCGTACATCTTGCGACCCACCTGGCGCTTGGCGTACTGGACGGGAATGCGGCGCTCGCCGTCGTGAACGAAAACGATCAGAACGATGAGTGCGGCCACACCGACCACCACCAGCAGCACCATCCACCACTTCATGGTACCAGCAATCAGGTTGCTGCCCATGGTCTGGATGGCGGTGGGGATACGGGAAATGATACCTGCGAACAGGATCATGGAGATACCGTTGCCGATACCGAACTCGGTGATCTGCTCGCCCATCCACATCACGAAGCAGGAGCCGGCGATGAAGGACACGACGATAACGATGGCGGCCCACACAGACTCGCTGGTCAGGATGTTCATGTTGTTCTTCATCAGGAAGTAGTAACCCACACCCTGCAGAACAGCGATGATAACGGTAGCATAACGGGTAACCATCTGGATCTTCTTCTTGCCCTCTTCGCCGCCCTCACGAGCCCAGCGCTCCCAAGCAGGAATGGCAATGGTCAGCAGCTGGACGATGATGGAGCTGTTGATGTAGGGCTGAACGCCCAGGGCGAAGATGGTGGCGGAACCGAAGGCGCCGCCGGACATAGCATTCCACAGTCCCAGGACGGTGGTGCTCATCTGATCCAGATAGGTCTTCAGCACGCCGGTATCCACGTAAGGAACGGGGATGGCGTTGCCGATGCGGAAGATCAACATCATCATTGCGGTGAAGAGGATCTTCTTCTGCAGCTCAGGAATACCCCAAGCTCTGCGGATCGTTTGGATCACTTAGATCACCTCTGCCTTTCCGCCAGCTGCTTCGATCGCTTCCTTAGCAGACTGGGAAAAAGCAGCGGCCTGAACGGTCACCTTCTTGGTAACGGTGCCGTTACCCAGGACCTTGTAACCGTACTCGCACTTGTTCAGGATACCCTTAGCCAGCAGAGCTTCTGCGGTGACGATCTCGCCATCCTCAAACTTGTTGAGGGTGCTCAGGTTGATGATTTCCAGGGGCTTAGCAAAAATGTTGTTGAAACCGCGCTTGGGGATGCGGCGAGCCAGAG
>JAZKYM010000040.1:0-40631 GCA_045612165.1 Vescimonas sp. | reverse complement strand
TTATATTAACACATGTCTTCCATCTTGTCAACTTATTTTTTCAAATTTTGTCAACTTTTTTTGAAGCCCTGTGTCTCAGCTGCCGTTTGCGGACAGCTTTGATAGAATACCACTCCATCAAGCCTTTGTCAACACCTTTTTTCGTTTTTTTGAAAGTTTTTTCCTTTGAGGGAAAGGGCATGACAATCCAATTCTATTATGCTACAATACCTATATAAATATAGATTTTTACAGGAGGTGGTCTCTATGCAGATCAAGCGCATGGACGCATCCTTCGGCAAACTGGAAAACGCACACCTGGAGTTGCAGCCGGGCTTGAACGTCATTTATGCCCCCAACGAATCCGGTAAATCTACATGGTGCCATTTCATTCGCACGATGCTCTACGGTCTGCCCACTCGCGACCGCGGCACGCTGGCTGACAAAAACCGCTTCGCTCCGTGGAACGGCTTACCCATGTCCGGACAAATGGAGTTTCTTTCTGATGGCCAGAGCTTTACTGTTACCCGGCGTACACAGCGCGCCACTTCGCCTATGGGCGAATTCAGCTGCACCTATAGCGGCACAGCCGATCCGGTGCCCCACATCACCGCCCTCAATCTCGGGGAGTCTGTGCTGGGTGTGGGTCGGGATGTATTTGTTCGCAGCGCCTTTATTGGCCAGAGCGGCTTGGCCTTGGATAAGGACGCCGAACTGGAGCGGCGCATCTCCGCTCTGGTTACATCCGGCGAAGAAGAAATCTCTTTCACCGAGACTAACGAGCGGCTGAAGAAGCAGCTCAATCGCCGCAAGCACAACAAAACCGGCCTCATCCCTGCATTGGAGCAGGAAATCGGCCAGTTGCGCGCCACACTGCAGCAGCTGCAATCTCTCCACGACAGCGAAGAAGCTGCCCAACAGCAGCTGTCCCTGCACCAGCGGCAGGCCACAGATCTTCAGCAGCGGTTGGAACAGTGGGACGCCATCGAGAAACAGGAGACTCTGCGCTCCTACCTGCAAGCGCAGGAATCCGCCCGTATCGCCGCCGAACACGCCCGGACGCTGCAGCAAAACGCGGTCTCTTTGCCGGACATGTCCGAGCTCGCCCGTCTGAACGGCATGGCCGACGCGCTGGAGCAAACACTCACACACGCTGAGGAGGCCGCTAAAGCCGCCACCGCCCACCAGAATGCCGTCCAGAAAGCCCTCGAGTGTTGGCAGGCGCACCCGTTCTATCCTGCCGATGAGCAGCAACTAACCGCTCGATTGGCATCCATGGCCAATGTTTCCAAACCCTTTTCTGTCTGGGCAGCACTTTTTGCTTTCATTGGCGGCAGCGCAGCAGGCTTCGCCACTCACTGGTTGTGGCAGCCGCTTCCCATTGCATTGGCTGCAGGTCTCGCCGCATTTGCACTGATCCTCATTATATATAATTGTATCCGCATCCATCGGAACAAGGCATCCGTCGCACAGGGCGAAGCAGACCGCCAGCAATTCTCCGCCGATATGGCCGCCTACTTGCAGCTGCAAAAGCAGCACGAGGCCGCCGAAGCCGAGGCGCAGCGCAGCTCTGCTGCCGCGCAGGAGCTGCACCGCAGCTGCCGCGAGGGCCTTTTGCAATTGCTGAGTGCGGTGCAGCCCTTCTCTCCCACAGTCGCCGGCCTGAGCGATGTGCGCAGCGCCTTGGATTCAGGACTCCTGCGGCGGCAGCAGTTGGACCGCGCCCTGCAAACCGCCAACGAAGCGCAGCTGCGCTGTCAACTGCTGCAGCAGCATCTCCCTCAAGGTCCTCTTCCCGATCCGGAAGAATTCCTTCCCCGACCTGCCATAAGCCGTGCACAGGCACAGGAGGCGCTCCCCCGTACTCTGGCCAATGTGCAGGCCGTCCGCTCCCAGCTGGATATGCTGGCCGGTCAAATCCGCACCATGGGCGACCGCGACACACTGGAAAGCCGACTGAACCACAAGCAGGCCGAGCTTGCCCGGCTTCAATCCGAATATGACGCCATCGCCAAGGCAATGGACGCTCTCAGCCGCGCCGATCAGACGCTGCAAAACCGCTTTTCCCCCGAGTTGGGGCAACGGGCCGCACAGATCTTCGGCGCACTGACCGACAACCGCTATCAGCAAGTTCTCTTCGACCGGTCTTTTGCCCTTTCCGCCACACCCACAGGAAGCACCTCCAGCCGCGACATCCGGCTTTTAAGTCAGGGCACCGCCGATCAGCTGTATCTGGCAACCCGATTTGCCATCTGCGAAATGGTACTGCCAGCCGAAAAGTCTGTCCCTCTGATTCTTGACGACGCATTGGCCAACTTCGACGATGTGCGCATGAGGGCTGCTTTGGATTGGCTGGTGCAGGCTGCACAGGAGCGCCAAATCCTGCTCTTCACCTGCCACGCTCGCGAAAGCAGCTATCTGGCCGACCGCCACAACGTCACCCACATCACGCTGTGACGCTGGACATCCCCCACATTTAGTGGTATAGTGCTATATTATATATGTATATTACGTCCTTTCCGGACGCACACAAAAAGGAGATCTTTTACCATGAGTGAATGCAACCACAACTGCAGCAGCTGCAGCGAAAACTGCGGCGAGCGCAAAGACAGCCCCTTTCAGATCAAGCCCCTGCGCGAAGGATGCCGCGTAGGTAAGGTATACGGCATTGTCTCCGGCAAGGGCGGCGTCGGCAAGTCCATGGTCACTAGCCAGCTGGCCGTCACCATGCGCCGCCGCGGCTATCGCGTGGCCGTGCTGGATGCCGACATCACCGGCCCCTCCATCCCCAAAGCCTTCGGTGTCCACACCCGTGCCAACGGATACGAAGACGCCATTCTGCCCGTGGAAACCGCCACCGGCATCCAGCTGATGAGTGTAAACCTGCTGCTGGAAAACGAGACCGATCCCGTGGTGTGGCGCGGCCCCGTTATCGGCGGCGTGGTGCAGCAGTTCTGGGGTGATGTACTGTGGGATGACGTGGACTATATGTTTGTCGATATGCCTCCCGGAACCGGCGACGTGGCGCTGAACGTGTTCCAGACTCTGCCTGTAGACGGCATCATCATTGTCACCTCCCCTCAGGAGCTGGTAAGCATGGTGGTGGAAAAGGCCGTCAAGATGGCTCGTATGATGAATATCCCCATCGTCGGCTTGGTGGAGAACATGAGTTATCTGTCCTGCCCCGACTGCGGCAAGAAGATCCACATCTTCGGCGAAGGCCGCACCGACGAGGCCGCCGCCCGTTATGAGCTGCCGGTTCTGGCTAAGATGCCCATTGATCCGGCGCTGGCTCAGCTGGTGGACCACGGTGCCATCGAAGCTTTCGAGGGCGATTGGCTCACCGCAGCCGCCGATAAGCTTTGCGAATAAGGCAAGTGCAAAATGGTGTTCCCTTGACAGGAAACACCATTTTATGCTATTCTTTTCTCACTATATAAGGAGGTTTTTGTGATGAAACAGTGGAAAAAGTTTTTTGCCCTTTTGCTCTCCTGCTCCTTGATGCTTAGCCTGTGCGCCTGTTCCGGCGTGGCCGAAAAAATGGCGAACACACTGACCGAAATCCAAATGGCCGCATTGGTTCAAGGTAATCTGGACCAGTTGTACCGCGGCATCGCCGATGAGGAATACCTGAAAACCACCAACTCCACCGAAGCTGAATCCCAGCAGGTCTACGAGGAGATGATGGCCTACAAAGCCGAGGATTTTGCTTACTATTTTCTCATCGAATTTCTGACCGATGACCTGCGCGCCGAAATCACCGAGCTGTGCAAAGAGATCTTCAGCAAGGCCAGCTACACCGTCGGCTCCGGAACTGTCATAGACGACACCACCGTGTCCGTCACCGTTGAGGTTCAGCCTATCGACATTTACCAGCAGATGGTCGACGATCTCGATTCCTATATGGCCGATTTCTACGCCAAATATCCCGAGGATGTTATCGCCGCCATGGACGATGCCGCCTATGCCGCCTATGATGCCGAGTGGGCCCGTCTGGTGATTGACCTGTGCCGCGAAAAGCTGCAGACGCTGGGCCACGGCGAATCCCGTACGCTGGCCCTTCAAGTGGCACTGGAAAACGACGTCTGGTGCATGACCGATCAGACGCTGATCGGCTTTGACACTCTGGTCATTCTCTATCCGTAATCAAACAAAAAAATAAGCGTTCCCATACGGGAACGCTTATTTTTTATTCTCCTTTTGCAGCCGCTTCAGCACAAACGCGCTGAAATTCCTCGCCGGACATCGTCTCATGCTCCAGCAGATATTCCGCAACAGCCGTCAACTCTGCCTCGTGGCTGCGCAAAATCTCCTCGCAGCGACGATAGGCCTCATCAACTATGCGGCGCACTTCCTCGTCCATCTCCGCAGCCGTCTTTTCCGAATAGGGTCTGGTCTGCGCCATGGACTTGCCGATAAACACCTCGTCGCTTCCGGCATCAAAAGCCACAGCACCGATCTTTTTGCTCATACCGTAAGTGCCCACCATCTTGCGCGCCATGGTGGTGGCACGC
Organism: Vescimonas sp.; assembly: GCA_045612165.1. Taxonomy (GTDB): domain Bacteria; phylum Bacillota; class Clostridia; order Oscillospirales; family Oscillospiraceae; genus Vescimonas. Next base: position 36,138 of record JAZKYM010000040.1, on the reverse strand, counting down.
ATCAGATCGTTAGAGGCACCGGTAGAAATATCACCCAACATCAGCGCCTCGGCCACACGGCCGCCCAACAGGGAAATCAACTGCTCTTCCATATAGCGCTTGGAATAGTAAGCCGTATCCTCCTGCGGCAGATAGATGGTCATTCCACCGGCCTGTCCACGGGGTACGATGGTCACCTGATGCACCGGCTCATGCTCCGGCAGTTCCAGTGCCGCAATGGCATGGCCTGCCTCATGGTAAGCGGTGAGCTTGCGCTCACGCTGCGGTACCACGCGGCTGCGCTTCTCAGGTCCTGCGATCACCTTGATGACCGACTCCTGCACATCCTCCATGGTGATGACCTTGCGGCCTCTGCGACCGGCCAGCAGTGCCGACTCGTTCAGCAAATTTTCCAGATCGGCACCGGTAAAGCCGGATGTGCTGCGCGCCACTTTATCCAGATCCACGTCCTCTGCCAACGGCTTTTTCCGGGCGTGGATAGCCAGAATCTCACGGCGGCCCTTGATATTCGGCACACCAACATATACCTGACGGTCAAGACGACCGGGGCGCAGCAGAGCTGGGTCCAGAATGTCCACACGGTTGGTGGCTGCCATCACAACCACGCCCTCGTTGGTGCCGAATCCATCCATCTCCACCAGCAGCTGGTTGAGCGTCTGCTCGCGTTCGTCGTGGCCGCCGCCCAATCCGCTGCCGCGCTTGCGGCCCACGGCATCAATCTCGTCGATGAAAACAATGGCAGGGCCGTCCTTTTTTGCCTGCGCAAACAGATCGCGCACGCGGCTGGCACCTACGCCCACATACATCTCCACAAAGTCGGAGCCGGAAATGGACAGGAAGCGCACACCGGCTTCGCCTGCCACAGCCTTTGCCAACAGCGTCTTGCCGGTACCGGGAGGGCCAACCAGCAGCACGCCCTTGGGGATGTGGGCGCCCAACTCCAGGAATTTCTCAGGATCCCGAAGGAACTCCACGATCTCCTGCAGCTCTTCCTTTTCTTCGTCAGCGCCGGCCACATCTTTGAAGGTCTTTTTGCTCTTGGTTCCATCCTGCGCCCGAGCTTCGCCAAACTTGGCCATCTTGTCGTTCTGCATGTTGCCGGCCCGATTCATGAAGCCGAAGATGAGGATCATGCCCACCAAAATCACGGCGCACGGCAACAGCAGCTCCAGCCAGTTGGTGGAATGGTCGGCCCAGTAATTGTAATTTTTGATGATTCCTGCCGCAGCCTGCTGCTGCACCAGGTCATTCATATCCGCGTAAAACAGGTCAAAGTCGTACAGGTCGCATCCCACCGTGGATTCATCCGCCAGCTTCGCCGTCAGACGGGTATCGCTGATATAAAATTCCTGTACTTTCTCCTGTTCAAAAAGCTGCCGCAGCTCATAGTAGGTCACGTCGTTGGAACGGCGCATCGTGTTCAACACGTTCACCGCCAAAATAACGCCCAACACCAAAAGCAAAATACCGGCAGGGCTGATTTGTTGCTTTTTCTTCAAATAATTGTTCCTCCTTGTCAGCTAACAGCTCGAATGCCGCGCCAACTGCTGTCTTTTTTGGGCGAAACGATCAGCATCACTTTCGCCCGCAGGGCTTCACCCTCAATGTAGGGTTCCTCCCAAAACCGGCTGTCATCCGAACCGGCGCGGTTGTCGCCCATCATAAAATAACACCCCTCCGGCACGCAGAACACCTCGTCGTTCCGCGAACGGGTCTGTCCTTGCTGTGTCAGGTAGCTCTCCGTCAGCTTCTCCTGATTGATGTAAACATATCCGCCGGAGAAGGAAACTTCATCACCCGGCAGGCCGATCACACGCTTCACCAGCAGCTTTCCCAGCTCGTCACTCCAGAAAGTGACCACATCGCCGCGCTCCGGCTCAGGATCGGACAGCAGATAGGGCAAGCGCATGGATATCAGCAGTGATTCGGTAGGAATGGTCTGCTCCATAGACCCCGAGGGGACCCATGCCAGCTGCAATACCACACGGAACAAGACAAAAACCGTCACGACCGTTACAAGCATGTAACCGTAGTCTTTCCAGAATCCACCCTGTCTTCTCTGGACGCGTTTGCCTTGGTATCTATTTACGCCCACAGATGTCAACTTCCTTTCCCTTGGACTTAGTTGCTGTATACCTCCGGCTTCAAAACGCCGATGTAGGGAACATTGCGGTAACGCTGGGCATAATCCAGTCCGTAGCCCACCACAAACTCATCGGGCACTTCAAAGCCTGCAATATCGGCGTAGATGGCCTTCTGTCTGCGAGAGGGCTTATCCAGCAGCGTCACGATGCTCACGGAAGCCGCTCCGCGATTGATCAAATACTCCTTCAGATAGGCCAGCGTATTGCCAGAGTCCAAAATGTCTTCTACCACAATCAGGTGGCGGCCGGTAATATCGCACTGCAGATCACGGGTGATCTGTACGACACCGGAGCTCTTGGTCCCGTCTTTATAAGAGGAAACTGCAATGAATTCCAGCTGGCTCTTCAGCTGAGTGGCACGCACCAAGTCTGCCATAAACACAAAGCAGCCGTTCAAAACGCCCACAAACATGGGGTCCTTATCCAAAAAACGGTCATACAGCTCCTCGCCCATTTCCGTCACGCGCTGCTTAATCTCTTCTTCCGTATACAATACCTTCAGGATATCCTGTTCCATATTGCTCTTCATCGTCAGATCCTCCTACATATTTTCTTTATAAAAGTTAATTTTGATTGCCCCACCGCCGTCTTTCGGCAGGTAATGTCTGTCCGTTCCCACTCCGTGCACCGCCGCCAGTTCTCCGTCCAAGCGGATACAGGGGATCTTTTTTCGCTCCTGCGGCGGTATGCCGCGCTCCGTTAAAAGCCGTTTGACACTGCGCTTTCCGCGGCTGTTGGGCAATTCCAATCCCTCGCCGCCGCGCCATGTATCCACTTCCCATTTCCCTTTCAGGCTTTCCGTCAGATACAGTGCACCGGCCTCTTCCGTGCCGAACCTCTCCACCCGGGAGACGCTCACCGTCCATCCGTTCCAGCAGCTGCGCCCTTCCGTCAGTTCCACCGCGCCATCAACGGCACCGTCAGCAACCTCCAGTTCCAGCAGCCCATCCCCACAGACCGCCCTCGCGCCGCCGGGCAGCGACAGCATGCCGCCGCGAGGCGTCTTCGCCAGTGTCAGAATCATTTCGATATGACCGGCTGTCCAGTCCTTCTTTCCGCTTTCCAGTCTGCTTGCCAGAATCCGCACCATGCGCGGCCGCAGCGCCTCCGGTGCCTCCATCAGCTGCCGGCAGGAAATCCGCGTCCCCGTTTGGGGCAAATAATCGGATGCCAGCTCATCCAGAAAGTCATTTTCACGCCGCACGATAGCCGCGGTGCGCGCCACGTTGTTGCGCAGCGCCGGATTGATCTTCTCCAGCTCCGGCAGCACCAATCGGCGCAGCCGGTTACGGGCAAAGGCCAGACTCTCGTTGGTTTCGTCCTCCACATGCCCTAATTCGCGCTCCGCCAGATACGCTTCGATTTCTTCCCGTGGCGTATTCAAAAGCGGCCGCATCAGCCGTCCTCTCACCGGCGGAATTCCGCCCAGGCCCTCCGGTCCGGTGCCACGCAGCAGATTCAAAAGCACCGTCTCCGCCTGGTCGCCCATGTGGTGTGCCGTGGCAATGTGCGATGCACCCAACCGGTCTGCCAGTCGGTCCAAAAACGCATAGCGTAAGCGCCGCCCCATCTCTTCCACGCCGCAGCCGTTCTCGAGTGCCGCAGCCACCACATCACACCCGTCGGTGTAAAAAGGCACCTGTAGTTCTCTGCAGAGTTCTCGGACGAAGTCCTCGTCTCTCTGCGCAGTGGGCCGCATGTGGTGGTTGTAATGTCCTGCCACCACGGAAAATCCGCAGCGTTGGGACATTTCATGCAGATAGTGCAGCAAGCACACACTGTCCCGTCCACCGGATACAGCGCACACAACGATGCTGCCGGGCGACGGAATCATATTCCATTGTTCCATCCACGCCGTCAGATCCATGGGGCGCTCCTTGCCGTTTTATTCCTCGTCGCCGTAGCGATGCTCCAGCGTGCCGAAAGTGGTATAGTCAGGCATCCACCGCAACTCCACCTTACCGGTTTCGCCGTGGCGGTTCTTGGCCACAATGCACTCGGCAATGTTGCGTTTTTCGCTGTCTTCGTTGTAGTAATCGTCGCGGTAAATAAACATGACGATATCGGCGTCCTGCTCGATAGAGCCGGATTCACGCAGGTCAGACAGCATGGGCCGCTTATCCTCGCGCTTTTCGTTGGCACGGCTCAACTGGCTCAGGCACAAAACAGGAACCTGCAGCTCCTTTGCCATGATCTTGAGCATACGGGAAATGTCCGACACCGCCTGCTGGCGATTTTCGCCGCTGTATCCCTTGCCGCCGGCGGAAGTCATCAGCTGCAGGTAGTCGATGACCACCAGACCCAGATTGTCCAGACGGCGGCATTTGGCGTTCATATCCGCCACCGTCAGCAGCGGATTGTCATCAATGCGAATATCCATCCGGCTGAGCGACGATGCCGCTTCGGCGATCTTCTGCCAGTCGCTCTCACGCAGATTGCCCGTTACAAGACGGGTGTTCTCCACCAAACCCTCGCTGGCGATCAGGCGCGTCACCAACTGGTCACGGGACATTTCCAGCGAGAAGATGGCCACCGTCTTACCGGAAGCTTTGGCCGCGTTGAGGGCGATGTTCAGTGCCAGACTGGTTTTTCCCATACCGGGTCTTGCTGCCAGCAGCAAGAGGTCGGACTTATTCAGACCGTTGATCTTGCCGTCAATGGCGCTCAGACCGGTACTCAGACCCGGCAGCGTGTTGCCGCCGGCTGCTGTCAGTTCCGCCAGTCGCTCCATCACTTCCTGCAGCACCACGTTGATAGTCACCATGTTCTGGGCGTTGCGTCCGCGGCGGATGGCATATACCTTCTGCTCCGCCGACTCCAGCATGTCGCCGGCAGCGCCGCTGCCATCCTGCACCATAGCGGTGATCTCGGATGCCGCCACCGCCACCGAGCGCATCAGTGCCTTTTCCCTCACGATGCGTGCATATTCCAGCACATTGGCAGAGGTGGGCGTCACCTCCATCAACTGCAGGAGATAGGGGCGGGTGTTGTCGTTATATAAGCCGTGTCGCTCCAGCTCACCTGCAACGGTCACGCCGTCGATGGGCTTGGAGTAGATAAACATGGAATAGATGATCTCAAAGATCTCCCGATTCTGCCGCAGGTAAAAGTCCTCCGGCTGCAGCTGATCCATCACGTCTTTGATGCACTCGGCATCAATCAGCATGGAGCCCAGCACCGCCTGCTCCGCCTCCGGCGAATGGGGCATCTGACGGGAAAGCAGTTCATCCATGACTTGTTCCTCCTTCCGCTTGTGGGCGGATATTACTTCTCCTCCACCACCAGCACATATACGGTGCCGCTGATCTCATAGCCCAGCTTAGCCTTGACTTCATAGCTGCCAAAGGACTTGATGGGCTCAGCCAGCACCAGCTTCTTGCTGTCCACTTCCATGGCATGCTGCTCCTTCAGAGCGGCGGCAATTTCCTTGCCGGTCACAGCGCCAAACAGCTTGCCGCCGTTGCCGCCCTTGGCAGCGATCTTCACCTGGCAGCTCTTGAGCTTCTCGGCGATGGCCTGTGCCGCTGCCTTGGCCTCGGCATCTGCCTTTGCCTTAGCTTTGGCCTGCAGATTCATCGTATTCATGGCATCGGCCGTTGCGATAATGGCCAGCTTCTGAGGCAGCAGGAAGTTACGGGCATAACCCTCTGCCACGTCGATCATCTGACCCTTCTTACCTTTTCCCTTCACATCTTTTTGCAAAATCACTTTCATATCGTTATCCTCCCGGTATCAGTTTTCGTAATATTCGTCAATGGCATCCAGCAGTTTCTGCTTTGCCTCCGCCGCCGTCCCGTAGTTCAGCACGCCGCCGGCCGTGGTGGAGTTGCCTCCGCCGCCCAGTTCTTCCACGATGACCTGCACGTTCACCTCGCCCAGAGAACGGGCGGAGATATACACGCCGTCATCTTTCGGATAGAGCACGAAAGACGCCTGCACGCCCTTGATAGTCAACAGTTCATCGGAGGCCTTGGCCGCCGTCACGCGGTCACACTCCTCCTCCATCGCCACAATGGCCAGATTTTCCCGATACAGTTCCGCCTGACGCAGAATGTCGTAGCGAGAGATCATATCCGCCAGATCGCTCTGGAACATCCGCTGCACATCTGCCGTATCGGCACCACAGCGGCGCAGGTAGGCGGCCGCTTCAAAGGTGCGGCTGCCGGCGCGGTTGGTAAAGTTCTTGGTATCCAGCACAATGCCGGCCAGCAGCGCTTCGGCCTCCGCTCGCAGCAGATCTGCCGGTTCGATCAGATACTGCAGCAGCTCCGTCACCAGCTCAGATGCCGAAGAGGCGTATGCCTCGTGGTAGTTGAGGGCCATCTTGTCGATATAGCTGCTGCCGCGGCGGTGGTGATCGATCACCGCCACGCGGTTGCAGGTATCCAGCAGCTGCTCAGACTCCACACTGCCGGGTCGGTTGGTATCCACCACCACCAGCAGCGTATCCGGCTGCACGCGCAAAAACGCCTCGCTTCCGGAAACAAAGATATTGCCGTATTCCGGCAGACTCTGCAGCTTTCGAAGCATGGGATGTACTGCGTTGTTCTCCACATCCATCACGATCTGAGCAGTCTTGCCGCGCTTGCGGGCAATGGCACAAATGCCGACTGCAGCGCCAAGGCAATCCATGTCGGCGTATTTATGGCCCATCACATAGACACGCCCCACCTCATCCATCAAGTCGCCCAGCGCATTGGCCATCACACGAGACTTAACCTTGGTGCGCTTTTCCGTGATCTTGGATCGGCCGCCGTAGAAGTCGAAGTTGCTGCGATCTTTTACCACCGCCTGGTCACCGCCGCGAGAGAGCGCCATCTCCAGTGCCAGCGCCGCGTTTTTGAACAGCGCCTCATAGCTGTCAGCATCACGGCCCACGCCGATGGACAGCGTTGCGGCCACACCGTCACCGGCCACCACTTCACGCACCTGATCGAGCAGGTCAAAGCGGTGCTCGGCATAGCCGGCAAAATCCTTCTCCTCAAAGAGGAACAGATACCGGTCGCGGTCATAGCCCAGCAGCATGCCGCCGGATTCTGCCGACCACTGGCCGATCTTTTCTTCCACTGCCGCACGCACAGCGCTGCGCTTGCTTTCGTGGGAAGCTTTTATCAGTTCTTCGTAGTTATCCACCATCAGGATGGCAGCCACAGGCCGCGTCTGGTCCAGCCTGGTACGCAGCTCCTCTTTCTCCGTCACATCCATCCAATAGGTCGTTGCCAAAGTGCCCCGTACACCGGCCATCTCATCAGCGCGGCTGATGTTGCCGTATACGCGGTATTTCCGTCCGTCCCACTCAATCAGTTCCGGGCTTTCCTTCTTGCCCTCCACCAACCAGTGGGTCTGGAAGTTCATCACCACATCGTCCAGCTGCGCGTCAAAGAGGTCCTCTTTTCTACCGGCGATCTGCATGAACTGGTCATTTCCCCAGAGGATGGTGTTGGTGTCCACATCAAACACCAGCATACCCACAGGGGCGTAGAGCATATTGCTGGTGCGCGCCGAATCCATGCCGCCGGTATACCGTTCCATATACTGCTTGACACTCTTCTGCGCCGATGCGCTGTTGCGCCGGCTCAGCAGGAAGATCAGCACTACCGCCGCAGCCTCTGCCGCAGCCAGAATCGGTGAAACGGGAATTGCCGCCACCACAAATGCAACCAAGCACAAAGAGTACAAGGCAATATTGGTCTTAAGGATCCGGGAAATCTTTCTGTTCATCTCTTCCCCTCCTGCTGTCGATAGTAGGATCTGGCCCGTTTCTTGTGCACACACATAATCGGCCAGTTTAATGATTCATTATACCACGCCTTTTTGCTTTCTACAAGGAAAATCAAGGCTTTTTCCCGTTCAACTGTTGCCCCTTTTCTGCATTCGACGAAAAATACTGTACAAAAGAGCAATTCCATGCTATACTTTTAGAAAATCGCGGATACACGGTTGTATTTCGCGTTTGATGGTGTGTTTCCCGACAGAGTGGCTGTCGGGCTTTGATAAACGGGCTGCGGCCCACACAACTACATACACAGCAGGCGGGCGTATCTCCCTCTGTCCCACGGCGAAGCAGGGCCAATGGACACGGGACGCCTTTATTTTGCTATGCATTTTTGCATTTTCGCCTCGCCGGCTGTGGCCTATTCCACTTAAATAAAGGAGAAATTTTATCTTATGGCTGAAAAATTGAAAATCATTCCCCTTGGCGGTCTCAACGAGATCGGCAAGAACATGACCGTTTACGAGTACGGCGGCGAAATCATCGTGGTAGACTGCGGCATGGCCTTCCCCGAGGAGGATATGTACGGTATTGACTGCGTCATTCCCGATGTTTCCTATCTCATCAAGAACAAAAACCGTCTGCGCGGCCTGTTCATCACCCACGGTCACGAAGATCACATTGGCGCGATTCCCTATATCCTCAAGCAGATCAACATGCCCATTTACTGCACACGCCTGACCGCCGGTCTCATCAAGCTTAAGCTTGCCGAGCACGGTCTGGTCAACTCCACCAAGCTTATCACCGTAGAAGCCGGCCAGACCGTGAAGGCCGGTAAATTTCAGGTGGAGTTTATCCACGTCAACCACTCCATCGCCGACTCCGTGGCCTTTGCCATCCACACCAAGATGGGCACCATTGTCCACACCGGCGACTTCAAGATCGACTCCACCCCCATTGACGGCGAGGTGATTGATCTGGCCCGTCTGGGCGAGCTGGGTAAGAGCGGCGTGCTGGCTCTGCTGGCCGACTCCACCAACGTCGAGCGCGCCGGTTATACCGCCAGCGAGAGCGCTGTGGGCCAGACCTTTATGCGCCAGTTTACCGGCTGCGACAAGCGCATCATCGTCACCACCTTTGCCAGCAACGTCCACCGTATCCAGCAGGTACTGGACGCCGCCGCTGCTTGCGGCCGCAAGGTGGCCGTCACCGGACGCAGCATGGAAAACATCATGAAAGTCTCCACCGAACTGGGCTATATCAAGGTGCCCAAGAACACTTTGGTGGACATGAACCGCATCAAGAACCTGCCTCTCAACCAGCAGGTCATCGTCACCACCGGCTCTCAGGGCGAGGAAATGAGCGCCCTGTACCGCATGGCGTTCTCCACCCACAAGCAGGTGGATATCGGCGCCGGTGACAAGGTCATCATCTCCGCCAGCGCCATCCCCGGCAACGAGATCACCGTGGGCCGCGTGATTAATGAGCTGTTCCGCAAAGGCGCCGATGTGGTGTATAACAAGGCCGATATGCTTCATGTCTCCGGCCACGCCTGCCAGGAGGAACTGAAGATCATCCACGCTCTGGTGCGCCCCCGTTTCTTTATCCCTCTGCACGGTGAGCAGCGCATGCTGCAGATCCATGGCCGTCTGGCCCAGCAGATGGGCATCCCTGCTAACCGCGTGGCCATTGCCAACAACGGCGACGTCATCGAGCTGACCGCCAAGACCATGAAGTGCGAAACCTCCGTCCCTGCCGGCGAGGTGTACGTGGACGGCGGCAGCGCCGGCGAAGTGGGCAGCGTAGTGCTCAACGACCGCAAGCTTCTGGCCGAAGACGGCATGGTGGTGATTGTTCTCCCCATTTCCTCCCACGATAACCGCCTGCTGTGCGAACCGGATATCGTGACCCGTGGCTTTGTCTACGTGAAGGAGTCGGAAGAACTGCTGCAGGAACTGCGGAATTTGGCCTACGACACGGTAGAGGCAATGAGCAGCCGCAAGCGCAAGGATGATGGCGAAATCTGCCGTACCGTCCGTAACGCCGTCAGCAGCTATCTCTTCAAGCAGACCCGTCGCAGCCCTATGATTATCCCCATGGTCACCAAGATCTAAAGTTCGTCGGCAAAAACCTTCGATTTTGCCGAGGTTTGCCGAGCACTGCGTCGCACTCGCTGCGCTCGCACGCTTGCGCTCGAAGAAGTATTCTTTGTTTGGTGCAAAGCGCCAAATTCTGTGAAACAGATTTTTAGAGAAAGAACGGTGTCGGATATGAAGTTTCTGCAGTTTTACAAGGATAACGAACCTGCGCTGGGTCTGGTAACGGCCAAGGGCGTCATCGACGTGGGTGCCAACGAAGGCTGCCCCAAAACCATGCTGGATCTGTGTCGTCTGGGCGATACCTCTTCCCTCTCCGCTCTTACCGGCCCGGTTCTGAGGGAAGAAGAACTGTCCTTCGCCCCCACCGTCACCGGCATGGAAAAGATCTTGTGCGTGGGTCTGAACTACCGCGCTCACGCGCTGGAGTGCGGCATGGCTTTGCCGGAAGTGCCCACCATCTTCTGCAAGCTGCCCAACGCGCTGGCGGCTCACAACGAGGAGATCGCACTGCCTTGCGGCATCGAAATCGACTACGAGGCCGAACTGGTGTTGATTATGGGCGAGAACGGTAAGATCTTTGCCGCCACCTGCGGCAACGACTTGTCCATCCGCGAATGGCAGAAGGCCACCACCCAGTGGCTGTGCGGCAAGAGCTATGACGGTTTCGGTCCCATGGGTCCCTACGCCGTGGACTACGAGAGCCTGCCCGAGGGCGGCCTTGCCATTTCCTGCCGCGTAAACGGTGAACTGCGCCAGAACTCCCGTACCGATGACCTGATCTTCAACGCCCAGCAGATTGTGGATTACTTGATGCCCCGTATCCCCCTGAAAGCCGGCGATGTGATCTTTACCGGCACTCCCAGCGGCGTGATGATGGGCTGGCCCGAGGACAAGAAGCAGTGGCTTAAGAGCGGCGACACCGTGGAAGTCACTGTGGAAGGCATCGGCACACTGCGAAACACGCTGAAATAAGCGCAAGATCTTTCAAGAAGAGCGCAAAAAATCCCGGCAAAATGCCGGGATTTTTTCATATGATCCGTTAATACTCCGGTGCATTGGGCGTGCGGCGGTAGAGAAGGGGCTTTCCCTCGGCATCCACCAACACTGTCATACCGCCGGCATAGCCGCTCTGGTGGAAGAAATATTGCACGCCGGTCTGAGTATCCACCCAGATCTCGCAGCCGCTCATGGCCCCATCGCTGTGCACCTTTTCAAAACGCTTTTCTTTTGCCATCTTTCTCATATCTCCTTTTTGCGCAGCAGATTCTGTGCCGCCTCCTTGGCCTCGGGCAGATAATCTCGGCCATCGATGACCTTTTGCAGCTTTTTCGCCGGATAGTCGGCAAACAGACTTTCAAACCTTTTGACCGGATCACGCTCACTCTCCAGCGCCTGCTGCTCCTGCTCAAATTCCTCCACAGCCGTCAGAGGCTTAAACCACGCCATAAAGCGGCATTGGGGACAGAGATACAGCTCCGCCTCCATGAAATCTTTCGGCATATACTGCTTCTCTCGCAAGGTAAGCCAGCCGGTATAATGCAGCGCCATTTCCGCGCCGCAAAAGGGACAGGTCTTCTTTTTATCCGACATATCCACACACTCCTTTTTGAAAAAAGGGCAGGCTGATGCCTGCCCTTTTCTATTTCGCTTATTCAGCCGCTTTGTCGTTCTCCAGGAAAGCCTTGGCGCTGGTGGCCAGACCTGCCAGACCCTGAATCTCGCTGGGGATGATGATCTTGGTGGCCTTGCCATCAGCCATCTTCTGCATAGCCTCCAAAGCCTTGAGCTTGATGACTTGATCATTGGGAGCGGCCTCGTTCAGCAGCTTCATGGAGTCGGCCAGTGCCTGCTGCACCTTGAGGATCGCCGTGGCTTCGGCCTCAGCGGCCATGATACGGGCCTGCTTGGCAGCATCGGCGCGGAGGATGGCAGACTCGCGCTCACCCTCGGCCACCAGAATCTGGCTGGCCTTTTGACCTTCGGCCTGCAGGATGGCTTCGCGGCGTTCACGCTCAGCCTTCATCTGCTTTTCCATGGCGTTCTGGATCTCACGGGGCGGCAGAATATTCTTCAGCTCCACGCGGTTGACCTTGATGCCCCAAGGATCGGTGGCTTCGTCCAGAATGGCGCGCATCTTGGCGTTGATGGTATCGCGGCTGGTGAGGCTCTGATCCAGCTCCAGCTCGCCGATGATATTACGCAGAGTGGTGGCGGTCAGGTTTTCGATGGCGTTCATGGGATACTCCACGCCGTAGGTATAGAGCTTGGGGTCGGTAATCTGGAAATAGATGACGGTGTCGATCTGCATGGTGACGTTATCCTTGGTGATCACAGGCTGGGGATCAAAATCCGCCACCTGCTCTTTCAGGGATACCTTTTTCACGATGCGATCCATAAAGGGGACCTTGATGTGGATACCGGTGGGAACCACAGCCTGGAACTTACCCAAGCGCTCCACCACATAGGCCTTGGACTGCTGCACCACATAGATGTTACTGACGGCAACGATCAGCAGCAAAACGACAACAACAGCAATGACGATAAATCCGGGTCCGGGCATAATGAGTACCTCCTTAAAATAACGATGTATGGTTTATACTTCTTTCCATTCTTCTACAAACAGGCGCACACCTTCCATGCGCATGACACGCACCATGGTGCCTACGGGGATCTCTACGCCCGTTTCACTACGGGCAGACCAGGTTTTGCCGTCCACATACACAGCGCCCACCGGCACCGCATTGTCGATGGCTTCGGTGACACGGGCCTTTGCACCCAGCACCCGGTCAGCATTGGTGGCTACCGTAGTCTTGTTGATATACTTGGCCACCAGCGGCCGCGCAGCGATCATACTGCCGATGGACACCAGAAAGAATACCACCAGCTGCAGCCAGATGGGACCGTTCAACATAGAGACGATCAGGCCGCCGATGCCGCCCACCACAAACCAAATGGACGTCAAACCCACGGTGAGTGCTTCCAGTACACCAAAGAGCACCATCACACCGACCCAAATCAGAGGGATCATATCAGAGCTTCCTCCTTTCAAAAACGCGCCGATCAGCAACGACAAAAGCAAGGTGCCGGTTACTACGGCCAGCGCCAGCCATTTATTACGGGGAGAGAGGTTGGCAACGAAATCGTCTGCCGCCTTTTTCAGCGTGGCGCGCGGCGGCTGCACCGGCTCAGGCTCCTGCAGCAGTTCTTTCGATGCTGCATGCGGCACCTCTTCTGCAAACAGTTCGTTGGGCGTAACCCCGTAACGGTTGCAGATATAGAGGATCTTTTCGATCTCCGGATAGCCGCGGCCGGACTCCCACTTGGACACCGCCTGTCGGGACACCTTCAACTCTTCGGCGAACTGTTCCTGCGTCAGGTCGTTATCGCGGCGAACGGCTTGCAAACGGTCTGCAAATGACACCGGCACTCCCCCCTTCTGTTGATTTAATCATAGCGGAACTCGGAAACCTTTTCCACCAACTTCAATTTGCATCTCCTGTTTTTCTTTTCATTTTGCCGCAACTTAAAGTTGCGCTTTTCATTTTTGATTATATCGCATCTCTTATTTTTCCGCTACTGGTATTTGCAACAGCAAATGTTAAAAATCCGTAAAACCTATGCAGAAATCCCCTCTCCTTGCTTGCACTTTGGCAAAAGGTCATATATGATAGGATAGATAAGTAATACAGAAAAGTGAGGTTCTCTCATGGCCAAATATTTGATCCCCTGTCTGCTGGGTCTGGAAAAATTAGTGGGCGATGAAGTCAAGCGTTTGGGATTGCAGGACGTGCAGGTGGAAAACGGCCGTGTACTGTGCCGCGGCACCGACGCCGACGCCGCAAGGCTGAACATCAATCTGCGCTGCGGCGCCCGTGTGATGATGGTGTTGGGTGAGTTCCCTGCCCGTAGCTTTGAAGAACTGTTTCAGGGTACCCGTGCCATCGCGTGGGAGGATTATCTGCCCCGTGACGCAGCTTTCCCTGTGAAGGGTTACTCTATCTCCTCTCAGCTGCACGCTGTCAGCGCTTGCCAGAGCATCATCAAAAAGGCTATGGTGGAGCGCATGAAGGCCCACTACGGTATGGAACAGTTCCCCGAAACGGGCGTGAAGTATCAGGTTCGTTTCTCCCTCTTTAAGGATCAGGCCGCCATTTGTCTCGACACCAGCGGCGAAGGTCTTTATAAGCGCGGCTACCGCGCTATCGGCGTGGAGGCGCCGCTGCGCGAGACGCTGGCGGCAGCTATGGTGCTGCTGTCCCGTTACCGCGGCCGCGACCCCTTCTGCGATCCTTTCTGCGGCAGCGGTACCATCCCCATCGAGGCCGCACTGATCGCCAAGAACCGCGCACCGGGTCTCGACCGCAGCTTCGATGCCCAGAAGTGGGGCTTTCTTGCTGCCAACATCTGGCTGGAGGCCGCCGAAGAAGCGATGGATAAGGAATTCCACGGCAAATACGATATCTGGGGCGGTGACGTGAATCCCAAGGCAGTGGCCATTGCCCGGGACAACGCCCGTAAGGCCGGCGTAGACGACATCGTCCGGTTCGAAGTGGCCGACATGCGCAACTTCCGCCGCCAGAGCGAATACGGCCAGCTGGTGACCAATCCTCCTTACGGTGAGCGCTTGCTGGAAAAGCAGGAAGCCGAGGAGCTGTATCGCCAGCTAGGCAAGGTGTGGCAGCAGCTGCCGCCCAAGTGGCGCACGCTGGTACTGAGCAGCCACACGGAGTTTGAGCGCACCTTCGGCCGCACCGCCGACAAGAAGCGCAAGCTCTACAACGGCATGATCAAGTGCGACTTGTTCATGTACGGCAATGTGTAATCTGTCTTCCGAAAGCGGAGAGGTTTTCTTATGAAACACATCTTTATCATCAATCCCCATGCAGGCAAAACCGACAGCCGCCAGCACATTTACGACATGGCCGACCTGCTGAGGGAAAAGTACGGCCTCGACGTGCAGTGCATTCTGACCCGTAAGCAGGGCCATGCCACAGAGATTGCCCGTAACCTGTGCCAGACCGGCGAGGATCTGCGTTTTTATGCCTGCGGCGGTGACGGCACCATCAACGAGGTGGCCAACGGCATTCTCGGTTTTGACAATGCCGCTATGACGTGCATTCCCGTAGGCACCGGCAATGACTTTTTGAAGAACTTCGGTGAGGATGCCGCCAAATTTACCGACGTGGAAAACCTGTGGGACGGTCCCCAGTTTCCGCTGGACGTCATCGACGTAGGTGGGCGCGCAGCGCTGACCATCGCCTGCTCCGGTATCGACGCGCGCATCGGCCGGGACGTACATAAGTTCAGCGAAACCCCATTTCTGGACGGCAAAAGCAGCTACATTGTCTCTCTCATCGCCAACTTCGTGTTTGGCAAGCTGACCAGCCATTGGACCATCGAACTGGACGGAGAATCCATGGATGGCGACTGGGCTGTTGTGTCGGTGTGTAACGGACGCTATTACGGCGGCGGTTTCATGCCCATGCCCGAGGCGCGCATGGATGACGGCATCATGAACGTGATGGTGGTCGAAAAGATCAACAAGCTGCAGTTTTTGCGGTTTGTAGGCCCCTATTCCAAGGGCGAATACAAAAAGTTTTCTCATATCGCCCACGGCTATACCCCCAAGGTAGTACGCATCCGCTCGGAGCAGGAGGACATTGTCACCTGTCTCGACGGCGAGTGCATCGTTTCCTCCGATGTGACCATCCGGCTTTCCGACAAGCGGCTGAATTTCTTCGGCCCTGTGGGCTGCAGCTGCAACCGGACGGCGCAATAAATTTTAGCCGTTTTGTGAACTTTTCCCTTTTTGACTTTTTTCCCCTTGCAAAAAACTCACATTGTGGTATGATAAACAGCGTTAGCACTCCTTTCGCGCGAGTGCTAACGCTGGATTTGTTTTTCAAAATGATAAGATATCACATCAAGGAGGATCCTATTATGAAACTGACTCCCCTGGCTGACCGCGTTGTGTTGAAGATGGTCGAAGTGGAAGAGACCACCAAGGGCGGCATTATTCTGACCGGCGCCGCCAAGGAAAAGCCCTCTATCGCCGAAGTCATCAACGTTGGCCCCGGCGGCATGGTGGACGGCAATAACGTGACCATGGCTGTGAAGGTTGGCGACAAGGTCATCATCGACAAGTTTGCCGGCAGCAAGGTGACGCTGGAAGACGTGGAATACATCGTTGTGCGCCAGTGCGATATTCTGGCTATTGTTGAATAAAACACCTGTTTCGAGTCCTATTGGAGGTAAATTTTATGTCTAAGATTATTAAGCGCGGCGACGAGGCCCGCAAGGCTCTGGAGGCCGGCGTCAATCAGCTGGCCGATACCGTAAAAGTCACGCTGGGTCCCAAAGGCCGCAACGTGGTGCTGGATAAGAAGTTCGGCACGCCCCTGATCACCAACGATGGCGTGTCCATCGCCAAAGAGATCGAGCTGGACGATCCCTTTGAGAACATGGGTGCCCAGCTGGTGCGCGAAGTGTCCACCAAGACCAATGACGTGGCCGGTGACGGCACCACCACCGCTACCCTGCTGGCTCAGGCTATGATCCGCGAAGGTCTGAAGAATCTGGCCGCCGGCGCCAACCCCATCGTCATGAAGAAGGGTATGGCCAAGGCCGTCGATGCCGCTGTGACCGCCATCCGCGCCCAGAGCCAGAAGGTCAACGGCACCGCCGACATCGCTCGCGTAGGTACCGTGTCCTCCGGAGACGAGACCATCGGCCAGCTGATTGCCGAGGCCATGGAGAAGGTTTCTGCCGACGGCGTGATCACCATCGAAGAATCCAAGACCGCCGAGACTTACAGCGAAGTCGTTGAGGGCATGATGTTCGACCGCGGTTACATCACTCCCTACATGGTCACCGACACCGAGAAGATGGAAGCCGTCATTGACGACGCCTACATCCTCATCACCGATAAGAAGATCTCCGTCATCGCCGACATTCTGCCCCTGCTGGAGCAGCTGGTGCAGGCCGGCAAGAAGCTGTTCATTATTGCCGAGGACGTGGAGGGCGAAGCTCTGGGCACTCTGATCGTCAACCGTCTGCGCGGCACGCTGAACGTGGTGTGCGTGAAGGCTCCCGGCTTCGGTGATCGCCGCAAGGAGATGCTGCAGGATATCGCGATCCTCACCGGCGGTCAGGTCATCAGCGAGGAGATCGGTCTGACGCTGAAGGACGCCAACGTGGCCATGCTGGGCCATGCCCGTCAGGTGAAGGTCACCAAGGAGAATACTATCATCGTCGATGGCGCAGGCAACCCCGACGCCATCCGCGCCCGTGTGGCACAGATCCGCGCTCAGATCGGCGTGACCACCAGCGAATACGACAAGGAAAAGCTGCAGGAGCGTCTGGCCAAGATGGCCGGCGGTGTGGCTGTCATCAAGGTGGGTGCTGCTACCGAAACCGAGATGAAGGAAAAGAAGCTGCGCATCGAGGATGCTCTGAACGCCACCAAGGCTGCTGTGGAAGAAGGCATCGTGGCCGGCGGCGGAACCATCTTTGTCAATGCCATCCCTGCCGTGACAGCTCTGCTGGACACCGTAGAGGGTGATGAAAAGACCGGCGTGAAGATCGTGGCTAAGGCTCTGGAGGAGCCCATCCGCCAGATCGCCGCCAACGCCGGCATCGACGGCAGCGTGGTGCTGGAGAAGGTTCGCAGCAGCGGCGTGGCCGGCTACGGCTTCGACGCTTACAAGGAAGTCTATTGCGACATGATCGCCGCCGGCATCGTGGATCCTGCCAAGGTGACCCGCAGCGCTCTGGAGAACGCCGCTTCCGTTTCCGGCATGGTGCTGACCACCGAGTCTCTGGTGGCCGACAAGCCCGAGCCTCCTGCTCCCGTTGCTGCCGCTCCCGATATGGGCATGGGCGGCATGTATTAAGAGATACTTCCCTGATAACCTATTGATATGTATAAAAGGCGGGTGCCCATCGTGGCAACCGCCTTTTCTTTTTTCTTTTGGCATGCGATATGAGCAGGACTACAACACACATTGACCTTTGGGCACGCAAAAATATCCCACACCCACTGTGAAGTGGGTGCGGGATGATGTGATAGCCACTTCCACCGTGATCACGCAAAGGGCGGTTCGATAATAAGCTCAATGCACACGATGCCCTCTTCCGTCTGGATTCCTCTGATTACATGCATATGAATATAATCTCCCGGCAAAATTTGTTCAACCGGAATATAGCTGCCTACGTATGTATCCGGCGCATCCGGATTCAAGATAAAGTATTTTCCATCCGTGTCGGTATCGGAAAGGAAAATCCGAATCACTCTGTTCCCATCTTCTGTGATCTCGTTTGAGGCTACCGTTCCCCACCAGCCTTGGTTGGAAATTTCCATTTCTTTTTGTGCGCACCCTGTGAATATCCCAGCCAAAATGGTAAATAAAAGGATACTCGCGCAAAAGGCAAAGCATTTCCTCTTTTTCATTCCGCATACCCCCTTGCCAAATTGGAATTTATCCTACTTTGCTAAGTAATTTTATCACGCCGCGTAGCTTTAATCATCACAAAACTGTTACAAGTTCCCACATTTTCCCACATTTTGACCGCACATTCTTCAACATTTTAGCGTCGAATTCAAGCCGACTGGCATAAACTCAGGATTTTCCTCCATATCGAGTGTTGGCACCCCCAACGAAATCATCTGCAAAACGAAGAAAGGATGGTATGTATCAAGATACTTCTCCCCAAAGACCAGGGACAAATAAAAAAGATGTGACTCTTTCGAGTCACATCTTTTTTTGTTACCGGAACCAAACGTGGACGCAGAACAGGATAAACAGGGCGGCAGCCACCAGAAACGCACCGGCGATCACCAGACCGGCCTTCACGGCACCTTTGACGATCTCACGGGTCTCCTTGGCAGAAAAGTCACTGAAATCGCTGCTGCTTTGCAGCTTTTCATCAGACTTTTTGCGGCGGCTGAACACATCGCTCATGCTCCAGGGCATGCCATCCACGTTCATATTGGCGATGACACGGCCGTCATCGTCATCATAGACCTTCTTCTTTGCCATTTAGTTGCTCTTGGGCAGGGCAGCCTCCAGCTCAGCCTGACGCTCAGGAGAGTTATAGAGGTGGCATGCGCAGAAGTGGTCTTCCTCCAGCTCCTGGAAATCGGGCACGAAATGCTTGCACACTTCCATGCACTTGCTGCAGCGAGTGTGGAACTTGCAACCGGAGGGAGGATTGGCAGGAGAGGGAATGCTGCCTTCCAGCACCACGCGATCCATCTTATAGTCGGGATCGGGCACAGGGATAGCAGAAATCAGCGCGTTGGTATAGGGATGCATGGGGTTGGCAAAGATCTTCTCGGTAGGTGCATACTCCACCATATTACCCAGATACATCACGCCCACGGTATCGGAGATATGCTCCACCACGGACAGGTCATGGGAAATGAAGAGATAGGTGATGCCGAACTCCTTCTGCAGGTCGCGCAGCAGGTTAATGATCTGGGCCTGAATGGACACGTCCAGAGCGGAGACGGGCTCGTCGCAGAGGATGAAGTCGGGGTTCAGGGCCAGAGCGCGGGCGATGCAGATACGCTGGCGCTGACCGCCGGAAAACTCGTGAGGATAACGGTCCTTGTGGTACTCCTGCAGGCCGCAGGCCTTCATAATGCGGGAAATATACTCGTCGTGCTCTTCCTTGGGGACAATATTATGCTCACGCACACCTTCGCCGATGATCTCAGCGATAGGCAGACGGGGAGACAGGCTGGAATAGGGGTCCTGGAAGATGATCTGAATATTGGGGCGGTGCTTGCGCAGCTCCTCGCGGCTCAGGCCGAAGATCTCGGTACCGTTAAAGTACACTTCACCGGAGGTCTTGTCATGCAGGCGCAGGATGGTCTTGCCGACGGTAGACTTACCGCAGCCGGACTCACCCACGAGGCCCATGGTAGTACCGCGCTTGATCTTGAAGGAGATGCCGTCCACAGCCTTGACATTACCCACGGTCTTTTTGAGGAAGCTGGACTTGATGGGGAAATACTTCTTCAGGTTCTTGACCACCAGCAGATACTGGGGATCTTTCTCCGCGCCGTCAAAGCTGCCGGGCGCGTAAGTGCCGATCTTCTTTTCTTCCGCCATATCAAAGCTCCTCCACATTCGTAGATTTGGGATAGCCCATCACTTCACCCTGCTCCAGATAGCGGTAGCAGGAGACAACATGGGTATCGCTGATCTTGATCTCCGGGGGATACTTGCCGGAGCAGTGCTCGCACTGCATCTCGCAACGGTCCTTGAAGTAGCAGTAGTTGGGCATATCCACAGGGTTGGGCACGCTGCCGGGGATGTTATACAGCTCTTCCACCTTCTTGCCGACCACCGGCTTGGACTTCATCAGACCAATGGTGTAGGGGTGGCAGGGATTGTGGAAAATATCATCGGCAGTACCCTTTTCGATCACACGGCCGGCATACATAACCACCACGTAGTCGGCCATATTTGCCACAACACCCAGGTCGTGGGTGATGAGCATGATAGAAGAATTGATCTTATCCTTCAGATCACGCAGCAGATCCAGAATCTGTGCCTGAATGGTCACGTCCAGAGCCGTGGTGGGCTCGTCGGCGATGATCAGCTCGGGCGTGCAGGCCAGCGCGATGGCGATCATAATGCGCTGGCGCATACCGCCGGACAGCTCGTGAGGATACATCTCATAGACGCCCTCTTTGTTGGCGATGCCGACCAGTTCCAGCATCTCCAGCGTACGGGCCTTGACCTCTTCCGGGGTCATTTCGGGATTGTGCAGCTCCAGCACCTCGTTGACCTGCTGGCCGATGCGGAACACCGGGTTCAGAGAGGTCATAGGCTCCTGGAAGATCATGGAGATGCGGTTGCCGCGGATCTCCTGCATCTTGGCGGTGGGGGTCTTGGCGATATTCAGTGCCTTGCCGTCGCCCATATTGAAGCGGATCTCGCCGCCGACCGTCTGGCCGGTGGGACGCTGCAACAGCTGCATCAGAGAGAGGCTGGTGACGGACTTGCCGCAGCCGGACTCACCCACGACGCCCACGGTAGAGCACTTGGGAACGTTGAAGCTGACACCGTCAACGGCACGGACAGTGCCGATATCGGTAAAGAAATAGGTGCAGACATTATCAAACTCCACCACGTTATTGTTGTCCTTCATGGTGGTGGTGAAGAGCGCAGGATCCTTACCGGCATCAGCGCGCTCCTTCTCCAGCTTACGCGTCAGCTTGCGGTTGAACTGGGAGATCTGGCGGGAAGCCTTGGCGGAGATATAGCCGCTCTGCTTTTTGTCGTTTTTCTTAGCCATACTTGCCGCCTCCTTATCTCTTCATCTTGGGGTCAAATGCATCGCGCAGACCGTCACCGACAAAGTTGAAGGCAACGACGGTCAGGCAGATCAGGCAGCCCACGGGGATCCAAATATAGGTGTACTGGGTCATAGCCTGTGCACTGGTAGCCACAGAGTTGATCATGGTACCCCAGGTTGCCATGGGGTGCTTCACGCCCAGACCCAGGAAGGACAGGGTAGACTCGGTCAAAATGACGCTGCCGAGGCCCATGGTGGCGGTAACGATCAGCTGAGGCATGACGTTGGGGATCAGGTGGCGGAAGATGCGACGGCGAACAGGCAGGCCGCAGGCCTCGGTGGCCACCATGAAGTCCTGCTCACGCAGGGAGAGGATCTGGCCGCGAACCAGACGGGCAATGCCGGCCCAGCCCAGGAAGCCCAGAACCGCCATCAGCCACATCAAGCGGACGTAGGGTTCCACGCGCAGGGCATCCAGCATGGAGCCCAGAATAATCAGGATGGGCATGGAGGGGATGCAGTAGAAGATATCCACCAGACGCATGATCAGGTTATCCACCCAGCCGCCGAAATAGCCGGCCAGACCGCCCATGATGACGCCCAGGATCACTTCGAGAATCACGACCACGAAGCCCACCAGCAGGGAGATACGGCCGCCGGCCATCATGCGGGCCAGAATATCCATACCGTCACCGTCGGTGCCGAAGGGGTGCTCAGCGGAAGGACCGTCAAAGCGGTTGAGCATATAGGTATACTGCTCGCACACCAGCACATAGGTAGTGGCCTTATCGTTCACCGTGAGGGTGGACTCCACCATCTTCACGTTGCCGTTTTCATCCAGCACAGCCTGACCGTTTTCATCCAGCTGAGGCAGGTTGAAGGTAAAGCTGTCGGTCTTGAGCTTCTGCTCTTCCATGCGCATGACCACTTCGCGGGCAGCAGCCTTGAACTCCAGACTCAGGGAGTCCTCGCCGTTATAGCGGCGAACGACGAAGGTGGAAACGGCAGCAAACTGTGCGCCGTTGGCATCGTAGATGCTCGTCTCCCCGTCCGTGTTCTTGACGGTATAGGTCTTGCCATCGGCAGTAAACTCGCCGGTGCCATAGATGGCCAGCAGGGCGTTGACCTTAAACTCGTTGCTCAGCTTGGTGCCGGCTTCCACGGTATCGAAGACGAAAGTGGAGGAGATGTAGGCCACGCCTTCGCTCTCCACAACGGTGACGGTATACTTGCCGCCCTCAGCCTTGGTCACAGAATAGGTCTTGCCGTTAAACTGGAAGGTTTCCAGACCGGAGACAGCAGCATCGCCCACCTGCTTGACAAAATCAGCACCCAGATTGGCGCCGGTATAGCTCATGGTGCCGGTACCAACGCCCAGGATCTTATACTCCTTGGCGGCGCTGCCGGTCTGCAGCAGATAAGTGCTGCCTTCATAGTCAAACTGCTTCTGGTTGGCAGCAACCGCAGCCTTGACAGCATCGGCAAATGCGGCACCCAGATCCGTGGAGGTATAGGCTACCATGCCGAGTCTACCGTTGAACGTACCCACGTCCTGCATAGCATAGGTGCCCACTTCTTCCACGCTGCCAACAGACATAGTGTAGATGTTTTCGCCCTTCTTTTCCACCACGGCGTTCAGACCGGTGGCCTGATCGGGCAGCACGTAGACATTCAAGCCATTGCTCTCCATCGTCAGAATGGCGGAGTTGAACATATTCTTGGTGTTGGTGCTCAGGCCCTGATCCTCCACCAGATACACCGTGTGCTCGGTGCGCTCTTCGGCGTTGGCGTAGTTGATGTTCAGCGGCTTATAGGTGTTGAACACTTCCGTCTGGCCGTAGCGATAGAAATAGGGGCCGATGAAGGCGAAGAGGAACATGACGATCAGGATGGCCGAACCCACGATAGCCAGCTTGTTGCGGATGAAGCGCTTGAATACCAGCATACCGGGAGAAAGCACCTTAACGCGGGCAGCATCGTCCAGCGTCATTTTCTTGTCGCCGGCGCGACGGGCGTTTTCTTCCCGCTCGCGCAGCTCGCGCTGTTTCAGCGCTTCGTTAAAATTGCGTTTTTCCATAGTTGTCCTCCTTAGCTCAGGCGCACGCGAGGATCGACGGCCGCATACAGCAGGTCCGCGATCAGGTTGCCCAGGAGAGTGAGAATGGCCATGAAGGTCAGGTAGAACATGGTGAAGGGGATGTCACCGACGATCATGGACTGGTAGGCCGTATAACCGATACCGGGGATAGAGAACAGCTGCTCGGTGATCAGAGCACCGGAGAACAGGCTGGGCAGGCTGCCGCCGAGGATGGTGACCACGGGGATCAGCGTGTTTCGGAAGGCGTGATAGTTGATGACCTTCTTCTCCGGCAGGCCCTTGGCGCGGGCAGTGCGGATATAGTCGGCATTGAGCACTTCCAGCATGTTGGTACGGGTATAGCGCATCAGACCACCGATGGAAATGACCACGATGGTGATAGTAGGCAGCACCAGATGCCAGGCAATATTCATGGCCTTACCGAAGGCGCTGAGGGTGTCGAAGAATCGAGCCGATGTCAGACCGGCAATCTCGAACCAGCCCAACTGCACACCAAAGACCAGTTTGAGGAGCGTGGCTAAGAAGAATGTGGGCATGGAAATGCACACCATGGCCAGCACCGTGACGAAATAGTCCACGCCGCTGTACTGCTTCTTGGCAGCGACGATACCCAGAGGAATGGCAATGATGACTTCCAGAATCAAGCTGGCAGCACCCAGAATGAAGCTGACCCAGATAACGTCAACAAACTTTTCCGTGGGGGGCACGTTATGAACCCAGCTGGTACCGAAATCGCCCACGATGGCAGACTTCAGCCAGACGAAGAAACCGCCAATGATACCCTTATCCATACCATACTGGGCGTTCAGATCCGCCAGCCATGCCTCGGCAGACTTGGTGGAGCCGGGGCGCTGGGCCAACTGACGGGCCATGGTCTCAATATAGTTGGTGGGCAGACAATGCATCAGCGTGTAGATAATCAGCATGACACAAAACAGGATCACTACTGATATCAGGAGTCGCTTAACAATAAACTTTCCCATTTTATCACCGTTTTTCTTAAAATGTTTCTTGCGGGCAACAGATATAATCTATGTCCGCGCTGCTCGACTGAGCAGGCAAATCCGAATCCGAAACCGTTGCGGGTTCAGATTTGCCTGTTCAGGCCTATTCTCAACGCGTTACAACGGGTTACCCAAATACCGCCACAAGCCATGGGCGGAAAAATCCGCCCATGGCTTTGTGGGGTCGGTCCGGCGAGCCGACGCGCGGCTCATCCGGTGTCGTTACATCAAGCAGTTTGCTCTCAGTTCATCTCCAGCAGGTGGATCTCGGAAGCCCAGCCGTAGAAGGGGGTCATATCGGCGGGGATGGTAGAGACGTTCACGCGCTCGGTGGAGAACAGAGTGGCTTCCTGACGCTGGTAGGTGGGCAGCTCAACGCCCCACTCCATGATCAGCTCCAGAGCTTCCTTGTAAGTAGCCTTACGGAAAGCCTGGTCGGTGGTGGTACGACCGGTCATGATCAGAGCATCCAGTTCAGCGTCCTGGATGAAGTAGTGGTTGGAGTTGGAGGAGCCTTCCAGGCCAACAACGTTGGTGGAGTAATAGACCTGATACATATCGGGGTCAACAGTGGAGCCCCAAGCAGCGGCCCACAGCTGGGCGTTACCGGCGTCCAGAGTATCCCACAGCTCGTTGGAGTTGGAGGGGTCGTTGATGATCAGATCCAGACCCATCTCGTTCAGAGCGTTCTTGGCGTTGGTCAGGATACCATAGGAGGGGTGATCACCCACGCCGTCAGCGGGGATGATGACTTCCCATTCCATAGCAGCGCCTTCGGGAGCAGCGGTGAACTTACCGGTAGCCTCGTCGAAGGTGTAGCCGGCAGCCTTGAACAGGGAGATGGCGGCCTGCTTGGCAGCGGCGACCTTCTCGTCCTGAGTCATGTTGGCGGTAACGACGACGTTGCCGTCAGCATCCTTGGAGTAAGCCAGGTTGTAACCCTCGTCAGCGGGCTTGGGAGCAGCCCAGGAGGTGTTGGAGATGGGGTACTGGATGATGGAAGCGCGGTCGCCATAGTAAGCATAGACGACGGGCTCACGATAAACAGCCATCAGAGTGGCCAGGCCGCGACGCAGAGCCTTGGAAGCGTCGGAATTAGCCACGCCGCCAACGTTGACGTTCTTGGCGCAGATGCCGATGTAGCCGTAGCCCAGGAAGTCGGTAGCGCTGGTGGTGATCTTGTCGCCGATCAGCTGGCCATTGGAGTTGGCGGCCTTGATGGCGGCGATATCGTCATCGTTGTAGTTGGGGATGGTGACGTCGAACAGATCGGTGGTCATACCGGTCATCTTATCGGAGGTGGACACGCCCTGCATCTTCACATACTGGGTCTTGGGAGCGCCCTGATAGTAGTAGGGGTTAGCCTCGTAGGAGATGACGTTGTTCTCATAGGAGATGAACTTGTAAGGACCAGCGCCCAGGGGCTTGGTGGTCTTGGCACGAACGCCGGACAGGTCGCCCTTGGTGAAACCGAACTGGTTCTTCTTGTAGTTATACTCCTTGGTGTTGCCGTAGTAGTGCAGAGGAGCGATGGACAGAGTCAGCTGATAGATGAAGGTAGGATCGATACCCTCAACAGTGATCTCCAGGGAGTAGTCACCGGTCTTCTTGACGCCGGCGATGTTGGCAGCACCGCTGCCGGTGTTCACACCAGCCTGATAGCGAGCAGCATTGTCGCCCAGAACGTCATACATGAAGGTCTCCAGAGAGGTGCCGGCGGACTCGTAGTTGATACCGTCGGAAGACAGGTCGTAACCGAAGGTGTCGACGATGACCTTGAACCAGTCAGCAGCGGTAGCACCCTCAGCAACAACACCGCCGTAGCCCCACAGGGCGGCAGCGGAGGCAACATCGGTAGCGCCATAGGGTCTGCAGTAGTCAACGATCTCGTTGACAAACAGCTCGCCGGCGGCATCGAAAGCAGCCCAGAACTCGTTGTAGTCAGCCTCGGTGAAGTAGTCGTTGGCAGTGTAGCCAGCACGTGCGGTCTTCCAGATCAGGTTGAAGCGGGTCTCCATACCGGAACGGTACTCATCCATACCCAGGATCTTCTGGGAGTACAGAGTGGAAGAACCATCATAGGTGGGGTCGCACAGGACGTAGATGCTGAAGATCACGTCGTCGGCGGTCAGCTTGGTGCCGTCAGAGAACTTGGCGTCGTCACGCATGCTCAGCTTGTAGGTGACGGTGCCGTCGGCGTTCTCGACGATCTCGCAGTTGGCGATGCCGTAGTAGGTGTAGTCGGTGCCGTTGTAGGACACGACCTCGCCGTCCTTGGCATTGAGCAGCACGTTACCCTCACGGTCGGAAGGCAGCAGGCCGACCTGAGTCATACCGGCAGCATCCTGGTCGTAAGAAGTAGTGGCGAAGAAGGGAGAGAACTTCTCAGAGAAGTAGTCATAAGCTACAACCAGAGTCTTTCCGTTGCCCACATACTCGGGCTCCTTCTGGCCGCAAGCGGCCAGGCCCAGCACCATTGCGCAGACCAACACAAGAGACAGGATCTTTGCAATCTTGGATTTCATTTTCATTTCCTCCTAAATTTTTTTATATTTATCGGTATTACCGAAAAATATCTCTTTCAGTTTCCCTCATGGATGCCGTTGGCATCCATGAAAAAACCATGGTTTTTTCCGCGGTATTATTTTTTCGTCTGAGGCTTCTCGGGATTCTCCACCTCAGTCATATGCAGGTCCTTCCGGCGGAAGAAGAGCATCGCACTGCAGGCAGTGGCACAGACAGCGCAGCACAGCACCAGCCAATCCTCACGCGCAGCTGCTATGCCGCAAATCGTCACGATGGCACCGACTGCGCTGACGGCGGAAAACATCAGCAAAAACAGGCTCGCGCCGCTCATGCGACTGCCCATCAGATCGTGGTGCTCACGCTCCACCAGCTCCTTCGCCGTCCACAGCCGCCACACAGAGGCAGCAGCCAGCACCCAAGGGATCCACGCAGCGGCCAGGGGCACCTGCACATACCACGTACGGGCCAGCACGCCGTCAACACACAGCGGCAGCAGTAAAAACAGGCCCAGCGACAGCAGTCCGGCCAGATACAGCCATTTTACCCGGTGCATACGCTCCGCAGATGCAGAAAAGCGGTAATACGGGCCCACGTAGATCCGTACCGCTTTCGCCCGTTTTTTGCCCGGGCGGTCTACATATTCGATCTCGTAATCTTTTGCGTACTGCTTGTATCCCAAAGCCGCTGCTCCTTTTGCGCCGCATTTCCTTTTACATGACAAAGTGTCTATGATAGAATATCACACAAGAATTGCAATTGCAAGAAAAAAAGACGGATTTTTTTGAAAAAATCCGTCTTTTTTTCAAATTGTTTTTAGCCAATTAACGTATTATCCGTTACTGGTACATTTTTTCCAGCCAGGCACTGATGGCGCTGCCGATTTCGTGGATGCAGCCCTCGTCGTAGGGAACTTTCAATCCGGCGCCGTGAACCAGCTGGTCGAAAGTGCAGGTACCACCCTTATCGGTAAAGGCCAGATAGCGCTGCCATGCATCGGCGCGGTCATTCATGGAGGCGATCCAGAACTGGAAGGCGATGGTCTGAGCCAGGCAGTAATCAATATAATAGAAGGGCATCTGGTAGATGTGGAGCTGACGCTGCCAGCCGGCACCGCGGCCATAGAAGGGCAGATCACCGAAGTCCAGCCAAGGACGGAACTTCTTCTCCAGAGAAGCCCACAGCTCGTTGCGCTCAGCGGGGGTCATGTCGGGATTCTCATACACGCGGTGCTGGAATTCGTCCACCAGACAGCCGTAAGGAATAAAGATGAGGGAATCCTCGCAGTGGTCGATCTCATACTTCTCGGTGGCAGGGCCGAAGAAATTCTTGTGGAAGTCCTGAGTCAGGAACTCCATGGACATGGAATGGCACTCGCAGGACTCCATGGTGGGGGACTGCAGGGCGCGGATATAGCCCTTGCGCACAGCGCGGAAGTCGGCAAACGCATGGCCGGCCTCGTGGGTCAGCACGTCCACGTCACCGGAGGTACCGTTGAAGTTGGAGAAGATGAAGGGGGCCTTGTAATCAGGGATGGAGGTGCAGTAACCGCCGGGGGCCTTGCCATCCTTGCTGAGAACGTCCAGCAGCTCGTTTTCATACATGAAGTCGATGAACTCGGCAGTCTCGGGGCTCAGGCCATGGTACATGTCGAGACCGGCCTGCAGGATGTCGTCAGCCGTGCCCTGCGGAACGGGGTTGCCATCGGGGAAACGCATGGCATCGTCGAAGAAGTACATATGATCCAGCCCAAGGCGTGCCTGCTGGTTCTTCTTCACCTGCTGCACCAGCGGCACCAGATCGGCCACTACCTGCTGGCGGAACAGTTCTACTTCCTTGGGGCCATAGCAGTTGCGGCGCATACGGTCATAGCCCAGAGGCAGATAGTTCTCATAGCCCATGAGCTTAGCCTGAGCGGTGCGGTTCTTCACCAGCTTGTCATACAGCTCATCCAGCTCCTCCTGATGGGCATCGAAGAAACGACCCTCGGTTTCATAGGCGGCTTTGCGCACTTCGCGGTCGAGGCTCTGCTTGTAGGGGCCCAGCATGGGCAGGGGCATGGTCTTGCCGTCGAACTCCACCATGGCCGAAGCGTAGAGCTTCTGGTATTCGCTGGTCAGCTTATTCTCCTCAGCCATCAGAGGCATCAACTCGGGCTTGAAGGAGCGCACGGCGATTTCCATATTGGTGAACAGCAGCTCACCCAGCTCGGCGGCCAGTTCGGTGCGGAAAGGAGAGCGCAGCAGGGCCAGATTGACGTTCTGGCTCATCTCTTCCAGCTGAGGCATGACCTCATCCATCCAATCCTGCTCGGCGGTGTAGAACTCATCCTTGGTATCAATGGTGTGGCGGATATAGGCAATGGTGCCCAGCGTCTCCACCTTTTTGGAAGCCTCTTCAAATTCATAGTAGGCGTCCAGCTGCTCCTTGGCAGACTTGGCGTTGTCCAGACGGACCACGATGTCGGCCGCCAGCTTTTTCAGCGCTTCGATATCCGGCCGGGTGTAGGGCATTTCGGAAAATTTCATTGTCGTTCTCCTTATACATTTATTATAATCGTATGCCGTGTGATGGCGCTGCATGCACCACCATTATTATGCTTCTGATTATAGCACGACTTTACCGCATTCTGCAAGGCTCACGTGCCGAAGGTTTCGGCGCTGCCGCTTTTTTGCCGCCGCATAGCGGAGAATTCCACAGTCTGACGGCAGGCACTTTTCTTCTCATAAAAAAGTTCGTTTTTTGCAAAAAAAGTGTTGACAACAGCAGGAGCGGTGTGTTATATTAACTCTTGCCTTGTCGAGGTAACATATGGCGGCGTAGCTCAGTTGGCTAGAGCATGCGGTTCATACCCGCAGTGTCACCGGTTCGAATCCAGTCGCCGCTACCATCACCGGCGAGATGTGAAAACATCTCGCCGGTACCCTTCAAGGGATCTTTTCTCCGGCCCGTTGGTCAAGTGGTTAAGACACGGCCCTTTCACGGCTGTAACATGGGTTCGAGTCCCGTACGGGTCACCAACGGAGGCTTAGCTCAGCTGGTTAGAGCGCCTGCTTCACACGCAGGAGGTCACTGGTTCGAGTCCAGCAGTCTCCACCAAACGCCTACCCAATAGGGTGGGCGTTTTTACTTTCCTTCTTCATTTTTTGAAATCAAAAAGGAGCGTACCGCCATGAAAGTTTTGGAAACCACCAAGGCACCCGGTGCCATCGGCCCTTATTCTCAGGGTTATGAGGCCAACGGCTTCGTCTTCACCTCCGGTCAGATTCCGGTAGACCCCACCACCGGCGAAATCCCCGAGGGCATTGCCGCTCAGGCTCAGCAGAGCTGCCGCAACGTGGGTGCTATTCTGGAAGCCGCCGGCATCGGTTACGAAAATGTCATCAAGACCACCTGCTTCCTGGCCGACATGGGCGACTTTGCCGCCTTTAACGAGGTTTACGCCCGTTACTTCGTTTCCAAGCCTGCTCGCAGCTGCGTGGCCGCCAAGGCTCTGCCCAAGGGCGTGCTGTGCGAGATCGAAGCCATCGCCGTTAAGTAAGTTTTCCCCAAAAAGCTCCCGATTCCGCTGGGATCGGGAGTTTTATTACGTTTCTTTTTCCGGACGGGAAACTTGCCAGATACCATAGACAATCAGCGCCGTGCCCAACAGCGACATGGCCGAAAACGGCTCGCGCAGAATCACGATACCGCCGAAGGTGGAGCAGAGCGTGATTAAAGAGCTGAAAGCCGAGATCTTGGCCACCGACATGCGGCCGGCCGCATAGTTGACCAGCATGTTCGAGCCGATCGAGCACAGCAGCGCCAGCGCCAGAACCGAAAGCAGCACCTTCGGGTTTGCTGCCGCCTGCGCGAGAACTCGCCAGTCACCCTTGACAGATACCAGCGCTGAAGTGGTAAATACCACCAGACACGAAAGCAGCACCATATATGTTCGCTCATAGGGCGTAAAGTCCCGGCTACTCCAGCGGTTAAAAAGACGGTAAGAGCCGTTGCACAGACAATTGAGCAGCAAGAAGAAGACGCCCAACGGCGTCACCACGCCCAGCGTCTTGCCGGCCAGAACCATGACGATCACACCCACAACGGGCAGCGCGCAAAAGATAAGCTGGCGACGGGTGGGATGCTCTTTCAGCACCAGCGCCGCTAAGGCAATGGCAAAAATCGGAGAGATAGCCACCATGACACCGGCAAATGTGGCATTTGTGTAGAGGATGCCGTAGCTTTCGCTGAAAAAGACCAACGGTTCAACAACAGCCAAGCCCAACAAAGGCAGCAGCCGCTTCCCTTTCAGCCGCAGCTTCTGCCGCCCCAACAGCAGAGGGATATTCATCAGGCCGAAGGCAATGGCAAAGCGCACCGCCAGCATGATTTCCGGCGTTGTCTCTTGCAGCGCAACGCGCGTGAAAAGAAAGCTGAAGCCCCAAAAGGCGTTGCCTGCCACAGCCGCCAACACAGGTATTGCATGCCCACGCTTACTCATTCCTTCCCCTCCTTTTGCTCTGTTTTTTCCATTGTATAAAGCACCGCCGCGGAAGTCAAGTCAGCCCCACGAAAAGGCCTTTTCTTTCCCGGTGTTTCCTGTTATACTATAATAGGTTGTTTATTTTCAAAATTAACCCCTTCAGTTGATGTTGAATTGATTCTCCCGTGGTAAAGTGAGGCGATAATTGGGCGAATTTGTCCTCGGCGCAACGGGAGCTTCGGAAAGGCGAGGTATCATCGTGTTTAAGATTCTGATTGCAGAAGATGACCGCGAACTGCGGCAGCTGTTCGAGCATGTGCTGAGCAAGAACGGCTTTTTGGTCACCGGCGTGTCCAATGGCCGTGAAGCGCTGCAGGCATTGGACGAAAGCTATTACGACCTGATTATCTCCGACATTATGATGCCGGAAATGGATGGATATGCTCTGGCAGAGTCCCTGCGGCAGACCGGACATCATCTGCCGATTTTGATGATCACCGCCAAAGCCGATTTTGACGATATGCGGCAAGGTTTTCTCTCCGGCACAGACGACTACATGGTCAAGCCGGTCAACGTCAATGAGATGGTGCTGCGCGTAGGTGCGCTGCTGCGCCGCGCCCAGATGATCAACGAGCGGCGACTCACCATGGGCGGAACCGTGATGGAGTGTGACTCTCTGACGGTTTCGGTAGATAACGAAACCTCTGTTCTCCCCCAAAAGGAATTTATGCTCCTGTATAAGATGGCATCTTTCCCGGGCCGCATTTTTACGCGCCAGCAGCTGATGGATGAGATCTGGGGATACGATTCCGAAAGTGACACCCACACGGTAGATGTGCACATCGGACGTTTGCGCGACCGGTTCCGCGACAGCAAAGATTTCCGCATCATCACCATGCGCGGCGTGGGCTATAAGGTGGTCAAACTATGAAACAGGCCAAACGTATCCGCCCGAAACTCGGCGTGCATCCCTACTATATTCTTCTGGCCTTGTCCGAGATCATTATTGCAGCCGCTGTGGCATTGCTGTTGAACTGGCTTCTGGAAGATGTGCTGGAGTTTCGTCTGGCCCCGTGGTTATGGGTCGTTATCTTTAGCGTGGTGCTCAGCGTGGTGTTGGGTTGGATCCTCAGCGCGTTGTTCTTCGAGCCGATCGTGCGCCTCTCCCGTGCCATGCGCCGGGTGGGCGACGGCGATTTTTCCATTCAGCTGGAAAGTTTCAGCCGGATCCGCGAAGTGCGTGACACATATGACAACTTTAACCTGATGACGCAGGCACTGGCTTCCACCGAAATCATCCAGACCGATTTCGTCTCCAACGTTTCCCACGAGTTCAAAACGCCCATCAACGCCATCGAGGGCTACGCCACGCTGCTGCAGAACGGTGAACAAACCCCCGAACAGACGATGTATGTAGAAAAAATTCTGCTCAACACCCATCGTCTCAACCAGTTGGTCAGCAGCATTCTGCTGCTCAGCCGGATCGATCATCAGACCATTGACAGCGGCTGCACACAGTACCGTCTGGACGAACAGGTCAGACAAGCCATCGTTCTTCTGGAGCCCAAGTGGTCCGAAAAAGAGCTGGATCTGGACGTGGATCTGGACACGGTGGAATACACCGGTAACGAGAGCCTTCTGCTGCATGTGTGGATCAATCTGATGGACAATGCCATCAAGTTCGATCCTCCTGGCGGTATGCTGCGCATCCGCCTGCTTCGCCAAGAGACGCAGATCGTCT
This sequence comes from Vescimonas sp., assembly GCA_045612165.1. Lineage (GTDB taxonomy): Bacteria > Bacillota > Clostridia > Oscillospirales > Oscillospiraceae > Vescimonas. The sequence goes on along the minus strand of JAZKYM010000040.1, from coordinate 3,044 downwards.
TCTCTGTGGAGGACAGCGGCCCCGGTATTCCCGAAAGCGCGCAAAGCCACATTTTCGACAAGTTTTATCAGGCCGACACCTCCCACACAGCTGAGGGCAACGGCCTTGGTCTGGCGCTGGTCAAGCGGGTGCTGGATTTGTGCGGCGGTACCGTCAGCGCAGAAAATCTATCTCAGGCCGGTTGCCGCTTTACGGTGACGCTGCCTGTGCATTAAATATAAAGCAATCTATCATAACAGGAGGAATCCCTTATGAGCAACATCAAAATTACTTGCGACTCCACCTGCGATCTGCCGCAGGAGCTCTATGCCAAATACGATGTAGAGGTCATCTCTCTTGCGGTGACGCTGGGCGACACGCTGTATCGCGATGGCGTGGACATCACCGCACCGGAGCTGTTTGCTTACGTGAAAGAAACCAACACGCTGCCAAAGACCTCTGCCATCTCTATGGGTGAATATCTGGATGTGTTCAGCAAATACACGCAGGCTGGCTGCAGCGTCATCCACATCAACCTCTCTTCCAACCTTTCCGCATCTCACCAGAACGCTGTTTTGGCCGCACAGGAGCTGGAAGGCGTTTACGTGGTGGATAGCCGTAACCTTTCTTCCGGCAGTGGTCATCTGGTGATCGAAGCTGCCGAAATGGCAGCTCAGGGCTTGGATGCCGAGACCATCGTGACCCGACTGAACGAAATGAAAGAGCGTCTGGATGTCAGCTTTGTGCTGCAGACTCTGGAGTATCTGCAAAAGGGCGGACGCTGCTCCAGCGTGGCTGCGCTGGGCGCCCGTGCACTGCAGCTGCGCCCCGAAATCCGCGTAGCCGACGGCGGTATGGGCGTGGGCAAAAAGTACCGCGGCAGCATGGAGAAGTCCGTTCTGGACTACGTTCGCGGCCGTCTGGAAGGTCGCGACGACATCGACACTCGCCGCATTTTCATCACCCATTCCACCGCTCCCCAGGAAGTAGTGGACAAGGTCGTCGCACTGGTCAAAGAACTGCACCCCTTCCAGGAAGTAATCGTTTCCGTGGCCGGCTGCACCATCTCCAGCCACTGCGGCCCCAACTGTCTGGGTGTACTGTTCTTTAAGAAGAACTGAATTTCTGCAAAAGCCTTCCTGAAAGCAGGAAGGCTTTTTCTTTTCCCCTTCCCCTCTCGTCCCTGTACACATGTTTTTCGCGAAAAAGCGTAAAATCATGTAGCATCTTCCCAACGGCTATGATACAATAGATATAATACTATGTGATGAAGGGGGCTCGAGGTATGGAGCGACAGTTTCCCCAACTGGAAATTAACATACCCCACTTGCGCCAGAATATGGAGCGTGTCATTGGCAAGTGTATCGCCCGGGGCATTAACGTCTGCGGCGTAGTGAAAGGCTGCAGCGGTCTGCCGGAGGTCGCCGCCATGTTCCGTGAGCTGGGCTGCACCGAGCTGGGCACAAGTCGCATCGAAGAGGTAATCCGCTGCCGCGAGGCCGGTGTGCCCGGGCCCTATCTGCTGCTACGCGTTCCCATGATCTCCGAGTTGGAAGATCTGGTCACTTGGTGCGAAACCTCTCTGCAGAGCGACATCACCGTGCTTGACGCGCTGGAGGCCGCCTGCTGCCGCCTGGACAAAACGCACCGCGTTATTATGATGGTGGATCTGGGCGACCTGCGCGAAGGTTTTTGGAATCGCGATGAATTTGTCAGTGCCTGTGTCTACGTGGAGAAAAACCTTTCCCACGTTCATCTGGCCGGCATCGGCGTGAATCTGGGCTGCTACGGTTCGATCCAGCCCACTCCTGACAAGATGAACAATCTGCTGACCATCGCCCACCATGTAGAGGCCCGTATCGGCCGTCAGCTGGAGGTCATCTCCGGCGGCGCCAGCAGTTCCTATACGCTGGTACACTGGGAAACGATGCCTGAAGGGATCAACCATCTCCGATTGGGCGAGTCTATGCTCAACGCGCACGATCTGCAGATTGAGTGGGGCATCCGCAACATGAATCTTCACATGGACGCTTTCGTGCTGCGAGGCGAGGTGCTGGAGGTGCGCACCAAGCCGTCTTATCCGGTGGGTCAGGTCGTCATTGATGCGTTTGGCCGCCGCCCCACCTATGTGGACCGTGGAAACCGCAAGCGCTGCATCCTCGGCTTCGGCCGTGCCGACGTGGGTGACATGGAGCGCCTGATCCCCCACGACGAGGGTGTTATTGTTCTGGGCGGCTCTTCCGACCACTGCATTCTGGACGTGGAAAACTGCCCACGCAATCTGAAACCCGGTGACATCATGGACTTCTCCCTCTCCTACACCAACATGCTTTACGCCACGTCGCGAAATGATGTGCCGATAAAGTTCCGCTACGACTAATACATCTTTGGAGGATATTTCTATGGGCAGCGTTGGCCTTCTTCTCTATCATGCACTTGTCGCATTATTTTCTTTTTTTGTGGTTGCTCCCTATCTTCTCAACACCATCTCCCTGTTCGGTGTACAGCGGCGGTTTGTTAAAGCCATGGTCGCCGAGGGAATTGTTTCCGCTGAGGATGTGCGCCGGCTGCATACAATCAAGCAAGTCTTCGGTGTCGCTATCTCCGTTCTCCTGATCGTTGCCCTTGTCATGTTTTGCCTCCGTCTGCAGGCAGCCGGAATCGTAATTGTCACCATTCCCCTGCTGCTGGGATTCTGGAAGTTCCGCAAGGTCACGCAGTTTAACAGCCTGGTTGCCAAACGATTCCAAAGCACCTATCAGGGCCGATTCGATATCAAAAAGTACAACAAGTACGTGGATAAACATTTCTGAGATAAAAAGACCTCCCATCAAACGGTGGGAGGTCTTTTTGCGGTTTGCAGCAAAAACAGCCCCGGCAGAGAATTCTGCCGGGGCTGCGTTGGTTTTACGAAGCTGCGTCATTCAGACGCTTGCTTGGTAATAAGTAGTGTGAGGATTTAGGCAGGTGAGATTAGGCCTTGACCTTCTTGCCCAGAGAGCCGTTCTTCTTGCCGATGAACAGCAGAGTGGCAACCATCAGGATGATGGCGATGGGCAGAGCGA
>JAZKYM010000039.1:0-11138 GCA_045612165.1 Vescimonas sp. | reverse complement strand
AAGAAGACTGTGGGCGGCGTGACCTACGGTTTCACTGTGGGCGGCTCCGGTTATGTCACCTATGCCGACTCCGGCGTGCATAACCGCTATAAGCGCGTGGAGTTCTATTCTCCCGACTACATTCAGGTCATGGGTTCCGGTCCCTCCGGCTCCACTTATATTGACTCCTACCTGAACAGCGGTCACGTCGCTTTCATGTCCCAGCAGTCTCGCGGCGGCACCTTCGAGCTGATCAATACCAAGCTGGACACCGTGGACGGCGTGCTGCAGATCAAGTCCGGCGCTGCCAACACCGGCTTCAGCAACATCATTCTGGATAACACTCAGGTGAATTTCTCCGGAACTTCCACCCGCCACAAGAACGGTATTCTGGTTGAGTTGATTGAGTCCGATGACGCCGGCAACCCCGGTGTTACCACTTACACCATCAATGACTGCGCTGAGCAGGCTCAGCCCACCAGCACTTCTGTTGCCGACAGCAGTGCCACTCTGAAGAACGGTAATTACTGCGGCGACATCTTCAACAGCATCTACAACTATCGTCAGAACCTGAACGTTCTGGTGGAGAAAGCCGTGCTGACTGGCACCGTGTCTGCCACTCAGGCCATTCATGTGGATCTGGAGGGCAACGTGGTTCCCAACGGCACCGTTCTGAACGCCTTTATGGGCAGCCGCGAATTTGACCACTGCAACTACGCTGCCGAACAGGGCGGCTTCAACGGCGACTGCAAGATCATCGGCCGCTTCTTCCATACCGCAAACCCCGTACTGAACAACCCCATCAATCTCACTCTGAAGGGCAGCCGTTGGAACATCACCGGCGAGGGCTGGATCAACGCTCTGACCGCGGACAGCCTGTCTGATCTGGCTGCCGAGGCCCCCGTTACCATTCACGTCAAGTCTCTAACCGTGAGCGGCGAGGCCTATGCCGACGGTATCTACACTGATGGCAATGTTACCATTGAGGTGGATTCCACCGTCATCGAGGTTAAAGACAATGGTGTGGTCGACGCAGGCCAGACCTACGGCAACGTGAAGTACGCCCTGATCTCTCTGCTGGAGGACGGCACTCCCGACTCCAAGGCATTCACCGTGAAGCGCCAGAACTACGTGGACGGCAACCTGTACTTCAAGCTGCTGCCGGAAGAGGGCTACCGCATCGTGTCCGTTGCCGCCGAGGGCGGCGTGCTCTCTGAGAACACTGCCGGTGGCGAGCTGGAAGCCTATGAGCAGGTGGTGGTTCCCTATCTGGAGACCAAGGAAATGAACATCACGGTTACCGTGACTCGCTGATGCTAAAAAACCTGTCGAATATGAAGGTTGTCCCATATCTCTGAGATAATGGCCAATGAAAAGCACCTCTGAAGCTATCTTCCCGTTTCGGAGGTGCTTTTTCTGTCGATTGGGCTTGACAAAATAACGCGAACAATATGCTAAAAGCAACGCTATAGTACCCTCATAACCAGACTTCTGCCAGTCCGGGGTAACCCCACTTTTGAAAAGGCGTCGTATGGCGAAGTTACCCGATATCTCCATGCAGAACGTTCCAGTTGGATATTCACTCAGCTCAAGTCCATCATCTATCTCCAATAAAACAGGGAGAGCAACCGCATTTGCGGCTGCCCTCCCTGTTTTCTCTGGATTTATTCCCGGTCAAGCGCTGCTTCGATTTTTTCGTAAAGTGCCTGCGACATGCAGACCATCGACTCGATATGCACCTTTCCATTGGTGAGGAGCAAGGTCATGGAATCCGAGTTTACCTTCATCCCCGTAATATCAGAAAAGCGGTATACAGTGGTCTTGCCCAGAAATGTGGTGTATGCAAAGTGGTTGCTGTCAACAATCTGGATGGTTTGATTTTTCCAGCAGAGCCAGGCGGCAACGCCCAGCGCGCCGGCAATCAAGGTGACGATGAGCAAGGCATAGTTCCGGGTGATGAAGGCGCCAGCCAGAAAGGCGACAGCGGCGGCATCAAGGAAAAAGCCGAAATACTTCAAAAAATCCGGTAGAAACATGTCGGCGCGAGGCGGTTTGCGGCACTCTTGAGGGTTGAAAATGGTCATTTTGATTACCTCCGTTGGATATTGTATATGGTGTGTTGGGCGGCAGGCTGTCCTGCGGCCACGACTGTTGGCACGCAGAGTCTTACCGTTAGCGGCGCAGCCACTTCGTATTTTTTAGACCAAAGGTTCAGTAATTTCCCTTTGGCAGGCAAATTACCGGGGAAATTCAATCATCTTACCGGGATTCAGGATCAGCTTGGGATCGAACGCCAACTTGATGGATTTGAACAGGTCGATCATCGGTGTACCCAGAAACTCCACGGCGGTGATGTTCAAGGTGCACTTGGCGGAAAAAATAACCCATGCGGCTCAAACACCTGTTGTTATGAGTTGGTTTCAATATACTACCAGTGGTAAAATTTGTCAAGCAAACGGGGAATAGGGGCGCCTATCGGTGCCGATTGCGCAAAAAAACCGGAGGACGAGTCCTCCGGTTTTTTAATGTAGTATTATCCAAAAATCAGCAGGCCAAAATCCTGCGGGCGGTGGAAGGCCGGTGTTTCGGACGCTACCGGATTCCAACTGAGGTAGTGGGGGTGGACCGTCAGGTCGCCGCACTTATAGCAGTTGGCGCGCAGGGTGCGGCCGGGCGCAAAGCGGAAATCGGGGAAGAACAGCTGCAAAAAGGCCTGTGGGATGCGGTAGGTCAGCGTCCAGCCGTCGGCGGTGCGCTCTGTCTGCACATCGAAAAGACGCTCCATATCCCTTGGAACAAGCAGCGTGCGCAGTCCGTCAGCCGTGCCGAAGCCGAGGCGGATACAGCCGTTGGGGTTGATTTCCATATTGAAATAGCGGCCATCGTCAGTCGGAGCGAAGAAAAACTCCATGCAGCTGTCCTCGCACACTTGCTGCAGTTGCCCCGTGTGGGCTGCGCGGATATCCTGTTCCCACGCCTGCTGGAGGACATAGAGGTTTTCCGCATCGTAGCACATTTGCTGCTGCATGCGGATGCCTGGGTCCGGCAGCCACAAAACGGTATCGACAGACAGGGCAGGAACATCCGTCCACACCGGTTCGTCAGTGTGGACAGGGGTGATGATGTAACGATTCATTACCGGATCAGGCTGGCGGCGGCTTCGTCCACGATGACGGTGCAGTCGGGGTGGAACTGCAGGATGGAGGCAGGAACCATAGGATCAACGGGGCCAAAGAAGGACTTCTGGACGATCTCGGCTTTATCCTTGCCGGTGGCGATCAGCAGCACCTTACGGGCGGCCATCACAGTGCCGATACCCATGGTGTAAGCGGCGGTGGGAACCTCGTCGATGGAGTCGAAGAAGCGCTTATTGGCCTGACGGGTGATCTCCTCCAGCTCCACCTCATGGGTGGCGGCAGGGAAGTAGTCGCAGGGCTCGTTGAAGCCGATGTGACCGTCGTGACCGATGCCCAGCAGCTGGATATCCACGCCGCCCAGAGCCTCGATCTTGCGTTCGTAGTCGGCGCACATGGCCTCGGCGTCCTCGCACAGACCGTCGGGCACCATGGTGTTGGCAGGGTCGATGGAGATGTGGTTGAAGAGGTTCTCGTTCATAAAGTAGCGGTAGCTCTGCGGATGGTCGCCGCTCAGTCCTTTGTACTCGTCCAGATTGGCGCTGCGGCACTGGGAGAAGTTGATTTTGCCGTCCTTCTCGCGTGCGATCAGCTCGCGGTACAGAGGCAGGGGGGTGGAGCCGGTGGCCAGACCCAGCACGCAATCGGGCTTTGCGTTGACGATCTCCTGGAAGATGTCGGCGGCCAGACGGCCGGCTTCGGCAGGATCCTTGGCGATGATCAGATTGACGTGTAGCATAAAATTACCTCCTGATTCTTGATTGGATGGTTGGTGATATGTTAGGAATCGTATCCGTTGGGATTCTTACTCTGCCAGTTCCAGCTGTCGCGGCACATATCCACCTGATCGAACTGTGCCGTCCAGCCCAGCTCGTCGCGGCTCTTGGCCGGATCAGCATAGCAGGTGCCCAGATCGCCGCTGCGGCGAGGGGCAATCACATAGGGGACGGAAACGCCGTTGGCCTGCTCGAAAGCGGTGACCATATCCAACACGCTGTAGCCGGTGCCGGTGCCCAGATTGAACACGGACTCACCCTTGTGCTGCTGCATATAGTCCACAGCAGCCACGTGGCCGCGGGCCAGATCCACCACGTGGATATAGTCGCGCACGCCGGTGCCGTCATGGGTGTCGTAATCGTTGCCGAAGATGCTCAGCTTCTCTCGCTTGCCCACGGCAGTCTGGGAGATGAAAGGCATCAGGTTGTTGGGGATGCCGTTGGGATGCTCGCCGATCAGGCCGCTCTTGTGGGCACCCACGGGATTGAAGTACCGCAGCAGCACCACGGACCACTGAGGATCTGCTTTAGCCAGATCGCGCAGGATCTGCTCGCACATATACTTGGTCCAACCGTAGGGGTTGGTGCAGTTACCGGTCTTGGAGGTCTCGCGCAGGGGCATCTCGTTGTCACCGGAATAGACGGTGGCGGAGGAGGAGAAGATGATCTTCTTCACGCCGTGCTGAGCCATGACGCGAGACAGAACCATGGTGGAGACCAGGTTGTTGTAGTAATACTCCAGCGGCATGGACACACTTTCACCCACGGCCTTGAGACCGGCGAAGTGGATCACGCACGCAATATCAGGGTGCTGGGTGAAAATCTCATGCAGCAGCGCTTCGTCGCAAACGTCACCTTGGATAAAGGGAACTTCGCAACCGGTGATCTGCGTTACGCGGCGCAGGCTTTCGCAGTTGGAATTGCACAGGTTATCCAGTGCGATGGGGGTATGACCGGCCTCGATCAGCTCCACGCAGGTGTGGCTGCCGATATAGCCGGCACCGCCGGTGACCAGAACTTTCATGTCCGTTCCTCCTTAACAATACGCTGCATGGCATCCCACTGGTGATCCATTTCATCCACCAGCTTCAGCTGGGTGCGGCAGCGGTCCAGATTCTGTCCGGGGCGCTGGGTGGCAAAGTAGCGGTCGCCGTCAATATAGTCGGTGAGGAAGCGCATGCCGCATTCCAAAGTCATGGTACGGGCACCGTCAGCCAGCATATCCAGCTCGGTCTCGGTCAGGCCGGGGCAGGAGCTGACAAAGCCACGGGTAAAGGCGCGGAAACGCTCCAGACTCAGGTGGACCTTCTCCAGATCCGGCTCGTCTTCGGCGGCGGTGGAAGCGCCGAAACGGATGGCATCACCAAAGTCGAAAATGCTCAGACCGGGCATGACCGTATCCAGATCGATGACGCACATGGCTTTGCGTGTCCGGGCGTCCAGCAGGACGTTGTTGAGCTTGGTATCGTTGTGGGTCACGCGCTGCGGCAGCAGACCTTCCTCCAGCATATGCTGGGGACGGCAGACGGCCTCCTCGTGATCCATGATGAAGTCGATTTCGGACTGCACTTCCTTGACGCGGCCCAGCGGATCGTGGGCGATGGCCTCGCGGAACAGGCGGAAGCGGTCCGGCGTGTTGTGGAAGTTGGGGATGGTTTCGTGGAGCTTTTCCACGGGGAAATCCTTGAGCAGCTGCTGGAAACGGCCAAAGGCCACGGCGCTTTCGTAGAAATCCTCATCCGATTCCGGATTCTGCAGGCACAGAGAGTTCTCCACAAAGCGGTACATACGCCAACAGCCGTATTGATTTTCGGTATAGTAAGCGCCGTCTTTGGTGGGAATCAGCGCCAGCGTGTCACCGCAGCCGCTGCATTGCAGGAATTCGGTGATCAGGCGGATGTTCTCCATCAGGGAATCCACATCACGGAACACGTGGGTGTTGATTTTTTGCAGAATATAGCGCTTGCCGGCGGCATCGCTTACCAGACAGGTGGAGTTAATGTGGCCGCCGCCGTAGGGGACACAGGAGACGATCCGGTCCAGGTCGAATTGCTGCAGCGTGTGCTGCAGGGCGGTATCGTTGATCTGACAGCTCATGCCCACAGTTCCTCCTGATAGACGCCCTGCTGCTTCATAGCGGCGATGGCCGCGCAGACGGACTCCAGATCTTCGCGGTAAGTCACGCCGTACCAGGTTTCTTCGCAGGGCAATACGGACACGCCGGCGCTGCCGTCACGAATCTGATCGTCCACCACGAAGGGGAGGAAATATTCGCACTTGAGGGGATTGACGGGCAGGTTTTTGTCGAGGAACGTGGGGAAACGGGCCCACAGCTCGTCGATGAACTTGGCGGTAAAGCCCCACAGATTCATGGACACGATGCTCTCACCGCTGATGGGGATGAACGTTTCACCGTCCTCGGTGTAGGCGGCATCGTCACCACGCTTGAAGATTCGGGTGCGCTCAGTGATGTTGACCAGCTTGCCGTCGTGCACCTGACATACGCCGCGGGCCACGCTGCCGTGCTCGGTGACGGTGTTGCGCAGGCGGTAACCCACCATGGCGTAGGCATTTTCGTCGGTGTTGGCGGTCAGGTAGTTGTAGATGGCGGCAAAGGCGCTGGGACCGTAGAAATCGTCGGCGTTGATGACGGCGAAGGGGCCGGTGACTGCACCGCGGCAGCAGGCCACTGCGTGACCGGTGCCCCAGGGCTTCACGCGCTCATCGGGAACGCTGTAGCCTTCGGGGAGAACGTCCAGCGTCTGGTGGATGTAGAGAACTTCGAAATACTGCTCCATGCGCTGACCGATCCGCTGACGGAAATCCGCTTCCATCTCGGGCTTGATGATGAAAGCCACGCGGCGGAATCCGGCGCGCCATGCATCGAACAGGGAAAAATCGATGATGATATGCCCTTGTGGATCCACAGGGGTGATCTGTTTGGGACCGCCAAAGCGGCTGCCCATACCGGCGGCCATAATGACAAGAGTGGGGACGTTCATAAGGCTCTCCTAAACACGAAATTTGCCGATGTGCCTGCTTTGATGGCAGAAGAAAGGCACACCAATCCATAATATATATGCATTATAACGCTGAATAGAGAAAAAAGCAATGTATCCCGGCGGAAAACTCTTGCACGGGACAGCAAAAAGACATATAATACCATCCAGTGTGACAAAAAGGAGCGATAACCGTGCGAAAAAGAGATAAATACAGCGTCGACGAAAACGACGGTGCAGTGTGCAAAAAAAAGAACCGCTGGGTATCCGGTGTGGGTGTTGTGTCAGCTTTGCTGATTGTGGTTGTATGTGTCGCTTTCTTCCGTCTGGTAGGACAGACGCAGTTGTTACCGGAGAAGATGATGGACTACCTGCGTCTGGCTCTGAGCGGCGCGGCGCTGGTGATTTCGCTGTTCCTGCTGAATCACCGCAATATGGGGCGTTATATCTTCGGCGTGCTGTTAGCGGCTGCGCTGGTTGTGGCCCTTTATATGGGCGGTATGGCGGTGCAGCGCGGCGTGGAAGCCCTCAACCGCATTACCACGGCCGAGCAGGAGATCGAATATATCGGCATCTACGTGCGGCAGGACGATCCGGCCGCGCATCTGGAGGATGCAGAGCACTACATGTTCGGCATCTGGAGCGGAATGAATGTGGAGATCCCCAAAAAAGTGGTGGCAACGCTGAACGAGGCGCTGAAAAAGCAGATCAGCGTCACCACATACGAGACGTTTCCTGAGTTGGTGGATGCGCTGCTGAATGGCAGCGTGGATGCCATGATCTTCCCCGATGCCTTTATGGATCTCTTGGTGGAGACGAAAGGCTATCAGGATGTGCCGGAGAAGATCCGTGCGCTGCTGACGCTGGACTTTGAGGTGGAAACCGGCGCGCTGGAAAAGCCGGAGATGCCCGACCACACCTTTACCGTATATATCAGCGGAATTGATGTCCGCGGCAGCATACAGGCCAGAAGCCGCAGCGACGTGAACATTCTGGCACATGTGAACACCAAGACCCGTCAGGTGCTGCTGGTGTCCACACCTCGTGATTATTATGTGCCCCTGTCCATTTCCGACGGCATTCCCGACAAGCTGACCCATGCCGGTATTTACGGTGTGAACGTCAGCAAGGATACCCTCGGCATGATCTACGGTATGGACATTGACTATTACTTCCGTGTGAACTTTACCGGATTTGAGAACATCATTGATGCGCTGGGCGGCGTGGAAGTGTATTCGGAGTTTGACTTTAACTATAGCGGATGCTACTTCCATAAGGGAATCAACTATCTTAACGGTGAGGAGGCGCTGGCTTTCGCTCGTGAGCGCTATTCTTTCCCGGAAGGCGACCGTCAGCGCGGCAAGCACCAGATGGAAGTGATCCGCGGTGTGCTCAACAAGGTGATCTCCCCCGATATTCTGGTGAGATACGCCGATGTTCTTGAGGCGGTGGAGGGAAGCTTTGAAACCAACGTGCCTTATGAGTTGATCGCTCAGCTGGTGCGTGATCAGCTGGATAAGGGCGGAGACTGGGACATCATCAGCTACAGCGTGAACGGCACCGGTGATATTCAGGAGGTCTATTCCATGAGTATCCCCGTCTACGTGGTGCATCCCGATTGGGATACGGTGAATGTTGCCAAGAATCTGATTGCCCAAATGGAAGACAACAAGCGCATCTACGCGCCGTGACACATGAGGATGGAATGACCCCTTCGGGGGTCATTCTTTTTGCACTGCGTGGAAGTATTTGCAAAAAAGATTTGTTTGCAGTATAATAAAAAATAATTTGTAGGTGAGGAGAGATCCTATGACAGAACTTATTTTTATTCTGGTGGCGTTTTTGGCTTCGGTGATCGGCTGTATCTGCGGCATCGGCGGCGGCGTGATCATCAAGCCGGTGCTGGACGCTTTCGGCTTATATTCCGTCAGCACCATCAGCTTTATGTCCGGCTGCATCGTGCTGGCGATGACCACCTATTCGGTGATCAAGGCCAAGCTGGCCAAGGAATCGGTGATCGAGAAGGGCGTGAGTACCTTCTTGGGTATCGGTGCGGCAGTGGGTGGATTGTTGGGCAAGCAGTTGTTCGACGTGGTGAAGGGCCTTTTTGAAAATGCCGATACGGTGGGCGCTGTGCAGGCGGCGGCTCTTTTCTGCGTGACGCTGGGTACCATGCTCTATACCATCAACAAAAACCGCATTACCACGAAGAACGTGAAAAATCCCGTGGCCTGTGTGGTAATCGGTTTGTCGCTGGGCGTCATGTCCTCCTTTTTGGGTATCGGCGGCGGCCCCATCAATCTGGTGGTGCTGTACTTCTTCTTCTCTATGGAGACCAAGGTGGCGGCCCAGAACTCGCTGTACATCATCCTCTTCTCCCAGCTGGCCAGCCTTATCTTCACCATTGCCGGCGGCAAGGTGCCCCAGTTCCCGGTGGTGCTGTTCATCTGCATGGTCTGCTGCGGTATCCTCGGCGGCGTGGTGGGCCGGAAGATCAACAAGAAGATCGCGAGTAGCACCGTCAGCAAGCTCTTTATCGGCCTCATGGCCGTGATCATGCTGATCTGCTGCTACAACTTCATCCGCTACTGCTGAGAGAAAAAAGTGCAAAAAAAGTACCCGCAGGAATGGTGGGTGGCTGTTCTTGTATAGATCGCGGATATCTGATCAAATAAACCGCACAGTTAGAGAAACTTGAATTTGACGAAGAGAGGTGTTCTTGAAAATGCCAGCTGAATCAAAATCATTACCGAGTGATATTCAATCCAAAATTGAGAAATACCGAAAAGAACTTACTGCATTGGGCATGAGTGAACCCACCAAGCGTAATCCTTCGTCTAGCCATTGGTATTTCTATAAACCAACAACAGATTTAACCGCCTTTATTGTAAATTTAAAGCGCAATGAGTTTTATATTGAGGTGGCCTACGGTTATGCATCAACCGCATTTACAAGAATGGCGGGGGATGAAAATGCATTGGTTGAGCGGGGTGTTTCTGATGAAGACATTACTATTCGAGAAAAGATGATTATCTGTGATGAAGCAGACGAAATTATTGCGAAAAGTAAAATAGCCGAAATGTATGCTACCTACCTACATACACCAAAGGATGAGTTATTGCTTTTCGCAAAGGAAAAGAGAAAAGCTTTTATTCAACAGATTCAAGCAAAGTTGAAACCTCTTGGCTTTAAGAAGAAAGCAAACACTTGGACACGCTCGCTTACCGATACATACTATCTCATGTTCAATGCTCAAAAATCCTCATTCTCGGACGAATACTACTTCAATCTGTACATAGGAAAGAATGGAACGAATGACTATGGGGACTGTTATTATACAAGGATAGCACCTGCTGATATGTCCCCAATGGATTGGCAGGCACTCAACAAGGAAGAGTTTGACTTCTTTTTAGATAAATCTGTTGTACCTGAATTGGAAAAGATTATTTGCACTCCTTTGGCAGAATTAGGCAAAAAACCTTCCTATTGGATAGGTTGCCATTGCAATCGCCAAAAGTGTGATAGTTGTTGGCAGCAGAAAAACTTATGGGAAACAAAGCAATAATCAGTTAGCTAAATTCCAATTTGTCGAACGGATGTGAAGGATATGCGGATTTGCCGCTGCGCTTTCCGAACTGCATAAAAAAGATCCCGCAGGAAATCCTGCGGGATCTTTTTTGCTTTTGTCAGATCGTTGGGGCCAATTACTTGGCGGCGTCGATCATGTTCTGCAGCATGACATAGTTGGCAACGGGCACAGCCTCGGCGACAGCACCGGCGGCCAGGAAGCCATTCTGCTGGGTCAGGTAGTAAGCCTCCACAGCACCGTTAGCGGCACCGGCAGCGACCTCAGCACCGGTCAGCCAATCGGCATCGCCGCGCTGGGCGTACACGCCAGCCTTGTCGGTCTTGGTCTGGTTGGCGACGTAGCCGGCGACCTCATCGTAGTTGCCGTCAGCAGCGTAGTCCATAGCCTTGTACAGAGCCTTGGTGAAAGCCAGAACCTTATCGGCGTTCTCACCGGCATACTTGTCCAGAACGATCCAGGAAGCCAGGGAGACGCTGGTGTCAGCGAACATGACGTTGTCAGCCAGCTTGGTGGCGCCCTGCCACTCGTCCATGATCTTCAGGCTGTTGGGGGACCAGCAGGCAACAGCGTCCAGAGAGCCGGACAGAGCAGCGGTGGTCAGGTTCTCAGCGCCCATTTCCATGGCGGTGATGTCGGACATGGTCAGGCCGGCCTTGGCCAG
>JAZKYM010000038.1:0-40338 GCA_045612165.1 Vescimonas sp. | reverse complement strand
GGTCTGCAGGAAGAGAAGCGCGAGACCACCATCACCGGTATCGAGATGTTCCACAAGCTGCTGGACTACGCTGAGGCCGGCGACAACATCGGCGCTCTGCTGCGCGGCGTTGCTAAGACCGAGATCGAGCGCGGCCAGGTTCTGGCTAAGCCCGGCTCCATCCAGCCCCACACCAAGTTCGTTGGCCAGGTGTACGTCCTGTCCAAGGAAGAAGGCGGCCGTCACACCCCCTTCTTTAACAACTATCGTCCCCAGTTCTACTTCCGTACCACCGACGTTACCGGCATCATCACCCTGCCCGAGGGCACCGAGATGTGCATGCCCGGCGATAACGTCGACATGAAGGTCGAGCTGATCACCCCCATCGCTATCGAAGAGGGTCTGCGCTTCGCTATCCGCGAGGGCGGCCGTACCGTCGGTTCCGGCGTCGTTATCGGCGTCGATGCCTAATCGAGCGATTAGCTGACATAGTTAAAAAAGAGGAGCCTTTTGGCTCCTCTTTTTTCTTCGTCCGCCCTCGCATTTCCGACGTGAGTCGGTCAAGTATTTTGCGCAGCAAAATCTTGGCGCAAAGGCGGATTCATTCCGCCTGCGCAAGAGAGATCAAAACGGGGCCCCCACGCCGTGCTTGCACGGGGTGGGGAAAGGGCCGTACTGTCGGTTCCGGCGTCGTCATCGGCGTCGATGCCTAATCGAGCGATTAGCTGACATAGTTAAAAAAGAGGAGCCTTTTGGCTCCTCTTTTTTTATGTTTTTACTTGGTTGGGAAAGCTCAGACCGGCTTGGAAGCTTGTTTCGCCCAGCGACAAGATATCTCCGCCAATGAGTGCCCCTTCATAGATGTAGAGATTGGCCTGTACGCCTTTGGTAACCCCGGGATAGTTGGTAAGGGTGTAAGTGCAGCGGCGCACCTGTTTCCCTGCGAAATCAGAAAAGGGAAGCCCTTGGCTGTTTTGCAGTTCAACATATGCCGACCACTCGCCATCCCATTGCCGCGGCAGCTGAAGATCTAAAGTCTCAATGGGCGTGGGATTTACCGTCCAGCCCAAAGATGTGAGAAATTCCAGTTGCTGCTCCACAGTTTCGAGTATGATGGGTTCTTCACTTTGGCTGCTGCGGCAACCGGGTAAAAATATGGCCAGGGCCAGAACCAAACCGACAACGGCTGCGCCTGCTGCCAGCACGCGCTTGCGCAGACGAAAATGATAGACAAACATATTCGATCCCTCCTTGCAGGAAAGGATATTCCTTTTTGCCGCGGAATATGCTACCATATAAAAAAAGGAGGCGAGCGCATGGAACGATTGGATAAAATTATCAGCGCCACCGGCAAAAAGTCGCGCCGCGAAGTGAAAATATTGGTTAAGCAGGGGCGTATTTTGGTGGATGGTGTCCCAGCCGCCACGGCGGAAATGAAAGTAGATCCGGCTGTGAGTGAAATTTTGCTGGATGGAGAAGACATCGGCTATCAGCGCTTCACTTATATTATGCTGCATAAACCGGCAGGCGTACTGTCGGCTGTGGAAGATAAACGACAGAAAACGGTACTGGACCTGCTGCCGGAAGAGCTGCAAAAGCGTGGGCTTTCACCGGTGGGCCGGTTGGACAAGGATACGGAGGGCTTGCTTCTGCTGACCAATGACGGTGATTTAACACACCATCTGCTCAGCCCAAAACACCATGTAGATAAGGTCTATTATGCGAAGGTAGAAGGGATGCTGGAGCAGGCAGACTGTGCGGCATTTGCCAGCGGTATGACACTGGAAGACGGGCTGGAATGTATGCCTGCCGGTCTGGAGATTCTGAGCAGCAATGAAGCATTGGTGACGCTTCAAGAGGGAAAATTTCACCAGGTCAAGCGCATGCTGGCTGCACGGGGCAAGCCGGTGGTGTACCTCAAACGCCTTTCTATGGGGTCGCTGCGGCTGGATGAGTCGCTGCAGCCAGGCTGCTTCCGCCATCTGACGGAGGAGGAAGTGCGGAGTCTGTCTTGTTAGTCGAATAATTTTATTCGCAAGAATCACAAAAAATGGCGAAGAATTTTGTGAGAAATATAAAAAAATACTTGCAAAATCGTGATTATGACGATATAATGTAAAAAACTACGTGACAGATTGCACAAATTACCCACAGGGGTAAGTGTGGAAGGAGCCACTCATGTCTGGAAGAATTTTTCAAAATGTTGTGCTGCAATTCAAAGAGACTACGGACCGCACCATCGGCGTGATTGACGCCGAAGGCACTGTAATTGCCTGCAGCGAACTGACCGGTATTGGAAAGAAATGGACCAAATACGTGGATGCCATCGATGCTGCCGAGGGTAGCTGCGTGGCGTTGGAGGGCAAGACTTTCAAGGCGCTGCCCGGATGGGGAAGCCGTTTTGACTACGCTGTGTTTGCCAGCGGCGATGACAGCATCGGCCGTACCGCCTGCGCGATGGCTGCTGTGGCGCTGAACTCCGCCAAGACTTATTACGAGGAGAAGCACGATAAGGGTTCCTTTATTAAGAACATCATCTCCGACAATATCCTGATCAGCGATATCTATATGCGTGCCAAGGAGCTGCACGTGGCAGCTGAAGTTCCCCGTGGCGTCTTTGTGGTGCGTCCCATCGACGAACATGCCGAGGCAATTCCCGTGGATGTGATCCAGACGCTGTTCCCCGATCGGCAGACTGACTTTGTGCTGAGTGTTGGTGAAAACGATGTGGCGCTGATTCACCAGATGAGTGAAAATGCCAGCAGCAAAGAGTTGGAGAGAGCGGCAGCTCTTATCGAGGATACGCTGCGTGTAGACGGTGAAAGCCGCGTGTTCGTGGGTATCGGTACCATGGCCATGCATCTGCGTGATCTGGCAAAGTCCTACAAGGAGGCACAAATCGCCATCGAAGTGGGCAAGGTCTTTGACACGGAGCGCTATATTATCAACTATGAGAATCTGGGTATTGGCCGTCTGATTTACCAGCTGCCTACCACGCTGTGCGAGATGTTCCTGCAGGAAGTGTTTAAGAAGAATCCCATTGACGCGCTGGATCCCGAGACGCTCTTTACCATCTATAAGTTCTTTGAGAACAATCTGAACGTCTCTGAGACAGCTCGCAAGTTGTTCGTACACCGCAACACGCTGGTCTATCGTCTGGAGAAGATCAAGAAGCTCACGGGCCTTGACCTGCGCGAGTTTGATGATGCCATCACTTTCAAAGTGGCGCTGATGGTCAAGAAGTATCTGACCAGCCGTGGCATCGAAGCATAAAAGAAGATATAAAAAAAGCTGCCGGAGGAGCATATCTTCCGGCAGTTTTTCTTTTGAAAGTGGATAAGAAGCTGCGGTCCTGTTCACGGTTTTTTCATATATTTCCTGTTGCCAATTTGTAACCATTTGTATATAATGTAGAATTGTAGATAAATTTTGCAACATCTGTCACAAGATGTAGCGTTGCGATAAGAATTGAGGTTATACCATGATTCGACTGAGAGATATCGAAAAAATATATGACAACGGGACGCAGGCGCTCAAGGGTGTCTCTTTCGAGATTGCCGACGGTGAGTTTGTGTTTTTGGTGGGCCCCAACGGAAGTGGAAAGTCTACGGTAATTAAACTGCTGACCGGTGAGTTGATTCCCAGCGGTGGACGTGGTATGGTCAACGGCTTTTCCCTGACCCATATCAGCGATCGGCAGATTCCCCACATGCGCCGTACCATCGGTGTCATTTTTCAGGATTTCCGGCTGATTGGTACCAAGACGGTCTACGAAAATCTGAGCCTTGCGATGCGTGCCGTTGGTGCAAGTGCCCGTGAAATTCGGGGACGTATTCCCTATGTGCTGGAACTGGTGGGTTTGAGCGGTAAAGAGGATCGCTACCCCGATGAACTGTCCGGCGGTGAGCAGCAGCGTGTCGCCATTGCCCGGGCGCTGGTGAATAATCCCAGCACCATTGTGGCTGATGAGCCCACCGGCAATCTGGACCCCAGCCGCTCGCTGGAGATCATGACATTGCTTAAGCGCATCAATGATTTGGGCACTACCGTGGTAGTCGTCACCCACGAAAAGGAACTGGTGAATCAATTTAACAAGCGCGTCATTATGCTCGATGCGGGCGAAGTTGTGGCCGATGGCGCCCATACATATGAGGTATAAGCCATGAAACATAACTTCTTCTATTTTATCAAAGAAGGTGTGGGAAATATGTTTTCCCACGGCTTCATGTCCTTTGCTGCCATCGGCGTGACGGTGGCCTGCCTGCTGATCATGGGCACGTTTTCTCTGGTGGCCTATGATTTGAACGAGAATCTGAAGGATTTGCAGCAGGAAAATGCGGTGGTTGCCTTTGTGGACGAGCTGCTGGACGATGATCAGGCCAAAGCGCTGCAGAAAAAGCTGGAGCGTGTGGAAGGTGTGGCAAGCTGCACCTTTGTCAGCCGGGAAGAGGCCAGAGATAACTACGTGGAGCAATATGACGAAGATGATCTTTATGCCGATCTGAAAGCGGATATTTTCCGCCACCGCTACGTGATCCACGTTACCGACCTGGAACTGATGAGTCAGGTGAAAGCGCAGCTGGAACAGGTGGACGGAATTATGAAAGTCCGTGCCGACGAGGCGATTTCCAGCGGCTTCATCACCGTGCGCAATATTGCCGGTGTCATCAGCATGGCCATGGTAGCCGTGCTGCTGATTGTGTCGGTCTTTATCATGTCCAATACCATTAAGCTGACCACTTTTGACCGCCGCGACGAGATTGCGGTGATGAAGATGGTGGGTGCCACCAACGGATTTATCCGCTGGCCCTTTGTCTATGAGGGCCTGCTGCTGGGTACGCTGGGTGCTGCCATCGCCTTTGTGCTGCAGTGGCTGCTGTATAATGCCATGGTCCGTGGCGTGGAAAGCTCTGACACCATGCAGCTACTGCGTCTGGTCCCCTTTACCGATATTTGGGGGCTGGTGGCCGTTGCCTTTATGCTGGTGGGCCTGATGGTCGGTGTGGGCGGCAGCTTGACGGCGATCCGCAAGTTCCTGCGGGTATAAGGAGAAACCCATGAAGAAAATGATAAGAAATATCGCCCTGCTGTGTGCCGGAGTGATGCTTCTCACGTTTGTGAGCTTCTTTGCCCCGGTGGAAAATGCCTATGCCGATACGCGGCAGGAATTGCAGCAGCAGCTTTCCGAAGCGGAGCAGCGGGCAAAGGAATATAAAGAGCAGATTGAAGAGCTGCAAAAGCAGAAGGATAAGGCGTTGGAAACGAAGATGCTGCTGGACCAGCGCAACGCCGTGCTGCAGGAGCAGATCGAAACGCTGCAAAAGCAAATTGCTTATACGACGGAGGCCATTGCCGGTTACGAAGAGGCAGAGCAGAAACAGTACGAGTTGTTTTGCCAGCAGGTGCGGCAGGAAGAGGAACGGGGCCCTGTTTCCTACTGGTCGGTACTGTTTAAGGCGACCAGTTTTGCCGATCTTCTCAGCCGCATTGATTTCATCAATGAAGTAATGGACTATAGCCAGCGCGTGATGGATGACCTGCGTGCGCTGCGCACCCAGCTGGCTGAGCGTCAGCATGAGCTGGAGACCCAGAAAAAAGTGCTGGGTGACAAGCAGGAGGAACTGGAAGCCGAGATCGTTGAGGCCCAGCGCATCATCAACGAGTATATTGCCACTGAAAAGGGTTTGCAGGATATGCATGATGCCGAAGAGGCAGAAGCAGAGCGTATCACCCAGGAGCTGGAGAATTATTACCAGCAGAACGGCGGTGCCGGCGGCGGTGTAGAGGACAGCGATACCCAGTCGGTCCTTGACGGCTTGATCTGGCCCTCGAATGCCCGTTATATTACCTCTCCCTTCGGTGAGCGCGACACCGGTATTGCCGGTGCCAGTACCGACCATAAGGGCGTGGATATCGGCGCCCCCTATTACAGTGATATTTTTGCAGCCCAGAGCGGCACTGTGATTCAGGCCGGTTGGAATGGTGGCTACGGATATTGTGTGACCATTGCCCATGCCGAAGGTGTGGCAACGCTGTATGCCCATATGAACGACTACTACGTCCGTGTGGGAGAAACGGTGAACAGAGGAGACGTGATTGGCGAATGCGGTTCTACCGGTATTTCCAGCGGCCCTCACATCCACTACGAGGTGCGTGTCAACGGAACGCAGATCGACCCCATTCCTTATCTGCCCGGCTACATTGCCTACGATTGGTAAAACATAAGAAGACCTCCTGTGCCATATAATGGCCGGGAGGTTTTTTCTATGCTGGGTTGGATCATATGCCGGGAGGGCCGCTGCGGTACTGTGCAGCAACGGGTGGTGTGTGGCGTGCCGTTTCTGGCTTTGGAGGCGCCGGTGTCGCGCCGCCGCGCAGACCGCAGACGGCTGACGGCGGCTTTGAAAGAACTGGCTCGCTGCGGTGTGCGGCGGATCGTTGTACAGGGTGGGTCGGTGCCGGAACTGGCCGGTTTTGGTATGCTGCCGCTGGATCCGTCGCCCCTGCGTGTGGCGCTACTGCCGCAGTTGCTGGCGTGGATTGCCAGGGAACGCGGCTGGAATCTGAAAAAAGAGACGGTGCTGCTCTCGGCAGACACCTCTTGCGGTGTGGTATGGCGCACGGCAGTGGAACTGAGCCGCCAAGTGCGCTACATCGTGTCAGACACGGGAACGGGACAGTCTGAGCTGGAAGATGCGCTGCGCTGTCAATTGGGGCTGACTGCAGGAGGCGGCGAGGCCGTGATGGAGGTGTGTCTGGGCGGCCGTTCCCACAGTCACTTGCCGCAGCTGCATTTGGGCTGGGGCTGCGCGCAGCGGCAGCGGATAGACTTGTGGTGGCCAAAGTTACCGGAGGCGGAAGAGAACATGCTTTGTGCCCTCTTTTTGGCTGAAAGAATACCAATTGAGGAAATTCGAGTCCGTTTCGTGGAATTCCGTGCTTGACAGGTGAGAAGAAAATTACTATAATGCACATGATAAAATAGAATAAGTATAAGTGTCCGCCTTGTGGCGGATACTGTTTTGAAAGGAAAAGGAAACCATGGCAAAAGTAGAAAAGATGAGCCGTAAGCGCTATGAAGAGCTGAAGGCAGAACTGCACGAGTGCAAGACCGTCCGCGCAGACGAGGTGGCCGAGCTGATCAAAGAAGCTCGCGGCTACGGCGATCTGAGCGAGAACAGCGAATATGATGAGGCCAAAAACGAGCAGGGCAAGCTGTATAGCCGCATTGCCGAGCTGGAAGAGATCCTGCTGTATGCCGAGATTCTGGACGAGTCTGAAATCGACTACGACAAGATCTCCATCGGCTGCACTGTGGTCGTGACCAATCTGGAGACTGGCAAGACGATGCCTGCATACAAGATCGTGGGCTCTCAGGAGGCCGATGTCATGAGCCGCGCCGTGTCCGAGGACTCCCCCTTTGGCAAGGCCCTCAAGGGCGCCAAGGTGGGCGATGAAGTCAGTGTGGATGCCCCCCGTGGCGCAATCCGTTACCGCGTAGAGAAGATTGAGCGCTGAGCGCTCCGATAGATAGAAAGGAGACTGCATCATGGCAGAACAGAACAACAATACTGTGCAGCAGGAACTTAGCGAAATCCTTCAGATTCGCCGCGACAAACTCAAGGCGCTGCAGGATGCCAACATGGATCCGTTTGAGATCACTCTTTTCGATGTGTCTCACCATGCTCAGGAGATCAAAGACAACTTTGACGCCATGGAAGGTACTGAGATCACCATCGCCGGCCGTCTGATGAGCAAACGCGGCATGGGTAAGGTCTCTTTCTGCGACCTGCAGGATAAGTCCGGCCGCATCCAGCTCTACGCCCGTCAGGACGAGATGGACGCTGAATGCTATGAGCGTTTCCGCAAGTATGATATCGGCGATATCGTGGGCGTCAAGGGCGATGTGTTCCGTACCCAGCGCGGCGAGATGAGCGTCCGCGCCAAGGAGATTACGCTGCTGGCCAAGTCCCTGCGTCCTCTGCCTGAGAAGTTCCACGGTCTGACCGACAAGGAGATCCGCTATCGTCAGCGCTATGTGGATCTGATTGTCAACCCCGAGAGCAAGCGCAACTTCGAGATCCGCAGTAAGTTCGTCTCCTATCTGCGCCGTTATCTGGACGGTCTGGGCTTCATGGAAGTGGAGACCCCCGTTCTCAGCCCCATCGCCGGCGGCGCCAATGCCGGTCCCTTCATCACCCACCACAATGCGCAGGACATCGACATGTACATGCGCATTGCTACCGAGCTGCACCTCAAGCGCCTGATCGTGGGCGGCATGGAGCGCGTGTACGAAGTGGGCCGTATCTTCCGTAACGAAGGTATGGATACCAAGCACAACCCCGAGTTTACCACCTGCGAGCTGTATCAGGCCTACACCAACCTGGACGGCATGATGGATATTCTGGAAGCCATCATCTCCGGCGCTGCCATGGAGATTCTGGGCACCTACAAGGTGAACTGGCTGGGCAATGAGATCGATCTGACCCCCAACTGGAAGCGCGTGACCATGGCTGACGCTGTTAAGGAAGTGACCGGCGCAGACTTCATGGCCTGCGAAGGCGACGGTGAGGCTGCTGTGGCCCTGGCCAAGAGCGTGGGCGTGGACATGGACGGTGTGGATAAGACCTGGGGCAACGCTCTGTATGAGACCTTTGATCAGAAGGTGGAGAGCACTCTGGTGCAGCCCACTTTCATCACCATGTATCCTGTGGAAGTCAGCCCCCTGGCCAAGCGCAGCCCTGCTGACCACCATCTGACCGAGCGCTATGAGGCCTTCATCTGCGGCTGCGAGATGGGTAACGCCTTCTCCGAGCTGAATGACCCCATCGACCAGTACGAGCGCTTCCTGGCACAGGCTGCCAAGCGCGCCGCCGGTGACGATGAGGCCGATATGATGGATGACGACTTCGTCATGGCTTTGGAATACGGTATGCCCCCCACGGGCGGCCTGGGCTTCGGTATTGACCGCTGCTCCATGATGCTCTGCGGTACCGATTCCATCCGCGACGTGATCCTGTTCCCCACCATGAAGCCTCTGGATCAGCCTGCCAAGAAGGAAGAGAAGCCCATTGCCGCCGCTGCTGCCGAAGAAGTGGTGGTCGTGGCCGAGCCTATCGACTTCTCCAAGGTGGAGATCGAGCCTTTGTTTGCCGATGAAGTGGACTTTGAGACCTTCTCCAAGTCCGATTTCCGTGCTGTGAAAGTCCTCAAGTGCGAAGCGGTGAAGAAGTCCAAGAAGCTGCTGCAGTTTACTTTGGATGACGGTACCGGCACCGAACGCACCATCCTCAGCGGCATCCACGAGTACTATGAACCCGAGGAGCTGGTGGGCAAGACCCTGATTGCCATCACCAATCTGCCCACCCGTAAGATGATGGGCATTGACTCCTGCGGTATGCTGCTCTCTGCCATCCACAGCGAGGAAGGCGAGGAGCGCCTGAATCTGCTGATGGTCAGCGATGCCATTCCTGCCGGCGCAAAGCTGTATTAATCAGTTAGGAAAGCTTTTCGACAGAAAGAGGAAGTAAAATGAAAAAGAAGCTCTACAGATCCGCAACGGATAAGAAGCTCGGCGGCGTGTGCGGCGGCATCGCAGAATATCTGGATGTAGACTCCACGATCGTTCGTCTGGCTTGGGTGTTGTTCACGCTGTTTGTGGGCGCAGGTCTGCTGGCGTACATCATTGCCTTGCTGGTGATGCCCAACGCCCCTGTGGAATAAGTTCATCAAAAAAATCCCCACAGATTCGTCTGTGGGGATTTTTCTTATGCATCCAGAGGGTCTACATCAATGACGTAGCGCTCGTAGGCGTTGATGATCCGGGTGCCGTTGTATTCAATTTCGCGCTGGATGGTGTGGCCATAGTTCAGATGCACATGGCCGTGAATGAGAAAGCGGGGGTGGTATTTATCCAACAACTCCACAAACGCTTCGCAGCCGCGATGGGCATAGTCCTCTCCGTCACCCAACCCGTTGGGCGGTGTGTGGGTCACCACAATATCCACGCCGCCGCTGCGCCGCAGTTTCCACCGCAGCTTGCGGATGCGCTTGCGCATTTGCTCATCGGTATACTGGTGATCACCGGGCGAATAACGCATGGAGCCGCCCAAGCCCAGGATGCGCAGGCCGCGATAATTGACGATGCGGTCTTCAATACATTCGCAGCCTTCCGGCGGTGTCTGGGCGTAGCGGTCGTCGTGGTTGCCGTGGACGTAGAAGACGGGGGCCTTGCCCATGGTGACAAGGAAGGACAGGTAGTTGGGCTTCAAATCACCGCAGGCAATGATCAGATCGTATTCGGCCAATTTGCCGGGGGTGTAGTAATCCCACAGGGCGCGGCATTCCACATCCGCCAAGGTCAAAATCCTCATACATTCACCTCCTGAATGTTGGGGATTTGGTCGCGATAAATGCCCAGCATACGGACTGTGGGCTGGGAGATGGGCAGAATCTCATCGTAGGAGGGGATGGAGCCCACCACATTGCTGCACAGCCAGTCCATATGAAGGATTTCATCGGCGCTGAGCGTACGGGAACCTTCGTTGATCACACGGCCGTCCTGTGTAACAATACGGGAGCGGAAGGGATCAATGGTGCCGTCTCGCAGACCCTGACGCAGGATCTTGGCCAGCGACAGCACACCGGAGGGCAGGGATTTGGACAGCTCCACGTCGATAACGCCGCTGCTCAGACCCCACCAATCGTTGACCGCTGCGGCACCACGGGTGGTTTCCCACGTTCCGGAGAGGATCGAGCGAACCACGTTTTCGTAGAATTTGCCCCACAGCCAAACGGGACTGCCCAGAGGCTTGAGCATACCGGTACTGTCCATTTCGTAGGTGCCGTAGGCCATGTGGCCGCGCTGCCCCACGGGTGTATCGCGGTTGGATACCACATAGATGCCCTGCTCGATAAACTCCTGTGCAGGATTTCCGGGCAGGCAGGACCATTTCAGCTCTACGATGGCACGGGGATTGGTCATAAGAGCACCCAGCGCAAAGGCGTTGATGGAAGCAGGAACGCCGTAGATGGGGTAGGAACCCACATAGCCGATGCGATTACTGTCGGCAATGGCGCCGGCAATGGCGCCGGTGATGAACTTGGCCTCATAAATGCGGCAATAGTAGGTGTGCACGGTGGAGTAAGGCATATGTACCGAGCAGTTAAGAAAACGCACATGAGGATGGCGCACAGAAGCGCGCAGACTGGGACCGATCAACTGCGGCGTGGTGGTGAATATGACTTCGGCGTGGTCTGCCACAGCCTGATCGAGAATACTATCCGCCTCTTCCGGCGTATTGGCGTTGAAATAACTGCGAACAGTAACGGTGGCGCCCAAAACGGCCTCCAGATGCCGGCGACCCAGATCGTGTGCGGCTGTCCAGGCGCTGGTTTCTACGGTGCGCTGATGAACAAAGGCAACGTGGATATGGTTGATCTTCAGCAGATTCAGCAAGCTGGGCTTTGGCTCTGTGGGAGGCGCCTCCGTGCGTACCATGGGGTCGGGGTCTGCCGTAGTGAGGAAATTATCCCACATGTCCTGCAGGCTTTTTTTCAAAGCGGTGGCTCGCAGCGCGGTCAGGTCGGAATAGGGGTGTATTTGCAGCCAGACCAGCAGTGCCTCTTCCGGCGGCATGGGGGGCTTTTCACCGCCCAACTGGGTGTAAGCCTTCTTGAAGTAGTGGAAGCCGGAGCGGAAACGGCGGCGGTCCTTTTCTGTCCAGTCCTGATCGGGCGTAAAGCCCATACAGGCTGTCAGCTTGGCATAATCGCCGGGCTGGGTAAATTGAATGTCGTACATTTTGGAGTGCTCATAGAACTCCAAAAATTCAAAATAAGCGCGGATCCGGGGATCATCGCTCATCTCCGGCAAAATCCGATAGAACACCGTGTTGATCCGGGAAGCGCCGTTGAATTTCAGTACGCTCAGGCGCTTGTTGCCTTCCTGTACGTAGAAATTTCCCAGATATTCATAACTGACCAAAGCGTCACGGATGCCCGTGTCGCTCAGATGGTCGGCGCACAGGCGTGTCCATTTGTTGTGGAATTCCGTGCCCTCCGGCAACAGCGGGAGGAAACTACGGGAAAAGGCCGATGTGCGACCGGCACTTTTCATGCCCACAAAGCGCTCGATCGGGATTTCGGCTTCGCCCACCTCGCGGGTGGCGCCCACGCGGCAACCGGTCAGGATCTCGTCGAGAATGGGCGGATAAGGAGATTCGCCGCGGCTGAGACACTCGCGCTGTTCTTTCAAGCCCTGTTTGAGGGCGGCCTGATATTGGATAAAGGCTTCTTCCATGCTCATGATGACGGCCTCCTGACATGAAAAAATAAGGTTCTGTTTGCATTGTAGCAAAAAAAAGAAGGCATCACAAGTGGGGAAGATAAGAAAGGTCCGATTTCGTCAAAGGAGTGAAAACAGCGAAATAAGAGGGGAAAGTCTCCTGAATGGCCGGATAAAAGATGAGTGGGCGCATTGACTTTTCAAATTTTCTGATATATCATAAGGTGCAATATATTAGAATAGGTATCGTATGCCCGAAAGGAGGACAATATGGAGAAAATCACCAGCCGAACAAACGCGCTGATCACCCATTTGCGCAAACTGTCCTCGTCTGCTTCCTACCGGCGTGAACAGGGCGAATTTGTGTGCGACAGCCCCAAACTGCTGGGTGAGGCGCTGTTGTGGAAGGCGGAGATCCTTACCGTGGTGGCTACGGCGGATGTACAGCTGCCTGTGCTGCCGCAGGGTGTGCGTGTGGTAGAAGTGCCGGAGGATGTGATGGCCTCCGTGTCCCCTATGAAAACGCCGCAGGGCGTTCTGTTTACCTGCCGCCTGCCGCATACCGAACTGCCCTCCGTGCTGACGGGCAGATGTTATATGGTTCTTGACGGCGTGCAGGATCCTGGCAACGTGGGCACCATCTGGCGCACGGCTGATGCGTTTGACTGCGACGGTCTGGTGCTGCTGCCCGGTTGTGCCGACCCTTACAGCCCCAAGACGGTGCGCGCGTCCATGGGCGCTGTGTTCCGCAGTCCGGTGTGGACGGCGCAGGCGCAGGAGCTGAAAGCGGTGCTGAGCGAGAGCACAATTCCGCTCTACGGCGCTGCGCTGCGTGACGATACACTGGATGCCCGTGCTGTGGACTATACGCGCGCGGCACTGGCCATCGGCAGCGAGGGACGCGGTCTGAGCGACGAGATGTTGCAGCTTTGTGATAAAACCATCCGCATCCCTATGGCGGAGCGGTGTGAATCTTTGAATGCCGCCATTGCAGCCACGGTGCTGCTGTGGGAGGCATATCGTTAAAGAAGGGAGGCGCGGCAATGGCGGCTTTGAAATATTGGCTTTGGCTTACCAACTTGCCGGGTCTGACCAATCGCAGCCGGTGGCTGCTGTTAGAGCACTTTTCCTCTCCGGAAGATATTTATTACGCCGATGAAGGCCAGATC
The DNA here is from genome assembly GCA_045612165.1 of Vescimonas sp. Lineage (GTDB taxonomy): Bacteria > Bacillota > Clostridia > Oscillospirales > Oscillospiraceae > Vescimonas. Next base: position 26,904 of record JAZKYM010000038.1, on the reverse strand, counting down.
CTTCCGGTGCCGGGGATGTCGGCAGAGCAGGTGAAATTGCTGCAGGATAAGTCGCTGCGGCGCGCCGAGGAGATTCTGGCAGAGTGCGCCCGTAAAGACATTTTTATTGTAACGGTGCAGGATGCCATGTATCCTTCCCGTTTGCGCAATATCTACGATGCGCCGCTCCTGCTGTACGGCAAGGGCGCCATGCCCCTTTTTGATGAGGAGGCGGCAATTGCTGTGATCGGCACTCGCAAGTGTACGCCTTACGGCGTTCATGCGGCGGAAACACTGGGTTACGAGATGGCCAAACAGGGCGCGCTGATCGTCTCCGGTCTTGCCGAAGGCATTGACGCCGCGGCGCAGAAAGGTGCGCTGCGTGCCGGCGGCTTTGTGGCCGGTGTGCTGGGTTGCGGTGTGGACGTGGTATATCCTGCATCCAGCCGCAGATTATATGAAGACATCGCCTCTACCGGCGTACTGCTGTCGGAATATCCGCCCGGCAGCGCACCGGAGGCATGGCATTTCCCGGCGAGAAACCGTATTATCAGCGGTTTGAGTATTGCCGCTGTGGTGGCGGAAGCTCCGGAGGGCAGCGGCGCGCTGATCACAGCCAATGCTGCCATGGAGCAGGGCAGGGACGTGTTTGCTGTACCCGGCCCCATTGATTCGCCCACCAGCCGCGGCTGCAACGCCCTGATCCGCGACGGCGCAGGCTTGGTGATGGAGGCGTGGGATGTGCTGGGCGGCTATCAGGTTCGCTTCCCCCACCGCATTCACAGTGACGAAAAGCGGATGCCGGAGCTGCCGGAAGGCGGCGAAATGCCGGCAAACGATACTCCGGCAGTACCGGTGGAGGAATTGCCGGTGCTGGATGTCAAGCGAAATCAGGCAGGCTTGACCGATGACCAGCTGCGGATTATCCGCCTGCTGGATACCAAGCAGGGAAAACTGACCGATGAGGTGGCGGAGGAAGCCGATCTGCCCATCCGTCGTGTGCTCTCTGCTTTGACTGTGCTGGAAATTGACGGCTATGCCCGACAGTGCAGTGCCCGGTGCTTCGTGCGCACCGTGGAGATCAAGGAATAGAAGTGAGGAAAGTAACTATGGCAAAAAAGGCTGTCAAAGACCTGGTGATCGTAGAGTCTCCGGCCAAAGCCAAGACCATTGGTAAATATCTGGGTAAGGACTATGAGGTTAAGGCCTGCATGGGCCATCTGCGCGATCTGCCCAAGAGCGTGATCGGCGTGGATGTGGACAACGATTTTGAGCCCAATTACCGCCCCATCAAGGGCAAGGAAGAGATCATCGCTGATCTGAAGAAATCGGCCAAAGAAGCCGGCACCGTATATCTGGCAACCGACCCTGACCGCGAAGGCGAAGCCATCAGCTGGCATCTGAAGCATTTGCTGGATCTGAGCGAGGAGAAAGCACGCCGAGTGACCTTTAATGAGATCACCAACAAAGTGGTCAACGAGAGCATCCGTGCGCCCCGTGACATCGATCAGAATTTGGTGGATGCCCAGCAGGCACGCCGCATTCTCGATCGCATCGTGGGCTATCAGCTCTCGCCCCTGCTGTGGAAAAAGATCCGCCGCGGCCTTTCTGCCGGCCGTGTGCAGTCGGTGGCCATGCGTCTGGTGGCTGACCGGGAAGCGGAGATCAAGTCCTTTGTGCCGGAAGAATACTGGACGCTGGACGCCTTTTTGAAGACCGATGCCGGCGCTGTGTTCAAAACCCATTATTATGGCAAGAACGGCAAGAAGTACGAACCTGTCTCTGCCGACGAGGTGGAGGCCATTCGCGCAGAGCTGCTGACGCTGCCCTTTGCCGTCAAGAGCGTCAAACGCGCCGATAAGCAGCGTTCGCCCTCTCCTCCTTTCACCACCTCCACGCTGCAGCAGGACGCCAGCCGCAAGCTGAGCATGACGCCCCGCCGCACCATGGCCATCGCCCAGCAGCTGTATGAAGGCGTGGATATCACCGGTGAGGGCACCGTGGGTCTGATTACCTACATGCGTACCGACTCGCTGCGTATTTCCGAAGAAGCGCAGGCCGCTGCCCGTGCGCTGATCGACAGTCGCTACGGTCAGGCCTACCGCCCCGATGCTTACCGCAATTATAAGACCAAGGCCGGTGCGCAGGATGCTCACGAGGCCATTCGCCCCAGTGACGTGAATCTGACGCCCGAGATGGTCAAGGGTGACCTGACGGCGGAGCAGTACCGTCTTTACCGCTTGATCTGGAGCCGCTTCCTGGCCAGTCAGATGTCCAACGCCGTGTATGACAGCGTCAGCGTGGAAGTGGTTGCCGGTGAGCATGCGTTCCGCGCCAGCGCCAGCCAGCTGAAGTTTGCCGGTTATACCGCCGTGTATGAAGAGAGCCGCGACGAAGAGAAGGAAGAGAAAGAATCCTTCCTGCCGGCTCTGGGTGAGGGCGAAGTGGTGGAACTGGAGAAGCTCAGCGGTGAGCAGCATTTCACCCAGCCGCCTGCCCGTTACACCGATGCCACGCTGATTCGCACTATGGAAGAGAACGGCATCGGCCGTCCTTCCACCTATGCGCCCACCGTGTCCACCATTCTGGACCGTGAATACGTGCTCAAAGAGGGCAAGTATTTGCGCATTACACCCCTTGGTGAAGTGGTGACGGGCCTGATGTGTGAGCGTTTTCAGGACATCGTGGATGTCAAGTTCACGGCCCGTATGGAACAGGATCTGGACGAAGTGGAGTCCGGCGACAAGCAGTGGAAAGAGCTGATGCGCTCGTTCTACGGCCCCTTTAACGCAAACCTCAAGCAGGTGGAGCAGGAGATGGAAGGCGTTTACCTCAAGGTGCCCGATGAGGTCAGCGAGGAAAAATGCGACATCTGCGGCAAGAACATGGTGGTCAAGTCCGGCCGTTTTGGCCGCTTCCTGGCTTGCCCCGGCTATCCTGAGTGCAAATTCACCAAGCCGCTGGTGGTGGAGATGCCCGGCCGTTGCCCCAAGTGCGGTGGTCGTATTCTGAAAAAGACCAGCCGCAACGGCTATACCTATTACGGCTGCGAGAAATTCCCTGCCTGTGACTTTATGACTTGGGATGTACCGGTAAAGGACGATTGCCCTGCCTGCGGTCAGACCATGTTCAAGAAGTCCGGTCGCGGCTTTAAGAAGCCTTTCTGCGTCAATCCTGCCTGCGAGAAGTTCCTGCCGGAGGATCAGCGCGGATATCCCAAGAAAAAGGCAGAGGGCGATGCCACTGCCGCGGAGGGAACGGGCGAAGAGAAGAGCGCCGCCAAAAAGACGGCAGCCAAGAAGCCGGCCACTAAGAAAGCTGCCGAAAAGAAACCGGCTGAGAAGAAGACGGCGGCGAAGAAGACCACTACCCGGAAGGCTAAGGCCGAGGAGAACAAATGAAAGTAACTGTGATCGGTGCCGGTCTTGCCGGCAGCGAAGCTGCATGGCAGCTGGCGCAGCGCGGCATTCAGGTGACGCTGTGCGAGATGAAACCGGAGAAGAAAACACCTGCCCACGAAACGGAATATTTCGCAGAACTGTGCTGCTCCAACTCTCTGCGCTCGGATCAGCTGGAGAACGCGGTGGGCCTTCTGAAAGAGGAACTGCGCCGTATGGACAGTTTGATTATCCGCTGCGCAGATACCACCCGTGTTCCTGCCGGCGGTGCTTTGGCGGTGGACCGCCACGGTTTTGCCCGTATGGTTACAGAGGAACTGCGCCGCCACCCCAATGTGACGGTGGTGGAAGGCGAGATCACCGAGATCCCAGAGGGAGAAGTGATCGTTGCCTCCGGCCCTCTGACTTCCGATGCGCTGGCTGAAAAGCTGCAGCAGCTCTTCGGTGATGCCACGACCCTCAACTTCTTTGACGCGGCCGCGCCGCTGGTGAGCTTTGAGAGCGTGGATATGGACAGTGCCTATTTTGCCTCCCGTTACGATAAGGGTACGCCGGACTATATCAATTGTCCCATGAACGAGGAAGAGTATAAGGCGTTCTGGTCTGCCCTCGTTACAGCTGAGGAAGCCGACGTCCACGGTTTTGAGGATAAGCAGGTTTTTGAAGGCTGCATGCCGGTGGAAGTGATGGCTCGCCGCGGCGAGGACACGCTGCGCTTTGGCCCTCTCAAGCCCAAGGGCCTGCCCGATCCCAAAACGGGCCGCGATCCCTACGCGGTGGTGCAGCTGCGCAAAGACAATGCCGATGGCAGTATTTACAATCTGGTGGGCTTCCAGACCCATCTGAAGTGGGGCGAGCAGAAGCGTGTGTTCTCCATGATCCCGGCGCTGCACAATGCCCAGTATCTGCGCTACGGCGTCATGCACCGCAATACCTATCTCGATTCCCCTCGTCTGTTGGACCGCTATTACCGCCTGCGTAAACAGCCCCGTATCTCCTTTGCCGGCCAGATGACCGGCGTGGAAGGCTATGTGGAGTCCTGCGCTTCCGGTTTTCTGGCCGGTGTGGAACTGGCGCGCCGTTTGCGCGGCATGGAACCCATTAACTTTCCGCAGGAGACGGCGGTTGGTGCGCTGGGTCTGTACGTCAGCAACGAATCCGTAGGCTCGTTCCAGCCCATGAATATCAATTTCGGCATCATGCCGCCTTTGGGCTATAAGGTCAAGGGCAAACGCAACAAGAACGCCGAACTGTCGGCGCGCTCTCTGGTGCTGATCGACAAGATGCGTGAGGAGGTTATCCGATGAAGATTATTATCGACGCCATGGGCGGCGACAACGCCCCTTTGGAAATTGTAAAAGGTGCACTGCAAGGTCAAAAGCGCTTTGGCGTGGATGTGGTGCTGACCGGCGACGCTACCGCTATCTTGAAGGCTCTGGAAGCCTGCGGTGAAAAGACGCTGCCCCGCGGTGTGGAGATTGCCCACGCCGATGAGGTGGTGGAAATGTGCGATGACCCTGCCACCGTGTTCCGTAGAAAGAAGAATTCTTCCATGGCGCTGGGTCTGAATATGGTGCGTGAGGGGAAAGGCGATGCCTTTATCTCCGCCGGTTCTACCGGCGCACTGCTGACCGGTGCTACGCTCTTGGTCAAGCGTGTGCGCGGTATTCGCCGCGCCGCCATGGCGCCTACTATTCCCACCACCACCGGTAAAGCGGTGCTTATCGACTGCGGTGCCAATGCCGAGTGCACGCCGGAGTATCTGGTGCAGTTTGCGTACTTAGGCAGCTTCTATGCCAGCCGTGTGCTGGACGTGGAAAAGCCCCGTGTGGGTCTTTTGAATATTGGCGCCGAGGATAGCAAGGGTACCGACCTGCAGCGCGAGACGCTGGCTCTGCTGCGTCAGGCCGGTGAGGCAGGCCACCTGAACTTTATTGGCAACATCGAGGCCAAGGAAGCCATCAAGGGCGGCTGCGACGTCATCGTGACCGACGGTTTTTCCGGCAACGTGATGCTCAAGACGCTGGAAGGTGTCGGCTCCATGGCCGGCAGCGCCATCAAGGGTATCTTTAAGAAGAATCTGCTGACCAAGCTGGCGGCGCTCCTGGTGATGCCCGGTCTGAACGAGTTCAAGGCTATGATGGACCCCAATAAGGTGGGCGGCACTGCCTTTATCGGTATCTCCAAGCCCGTCATCAAGGCACACGGCTCCTCCAACGCCGAGGCCATCGAAAATGCCGTGGGTCAGGCCGTGCAGTTTGCTCAGAGCGGCATTATCGCCGATATTGAAGAGAATATCGACCTGATGAAGATCGATAGGGAATGAGAGGTACTTATGAGCTTTGCGGATGAACTGAGAAAAAGCCCTGCAGCTCCGGCGTACCGGCTGGACGAAAAGCGGCTGGATGCCTGCGTAGAAGGTATCAAAGAGGCCTGTATGAAGAACCGTACAGCGGGCCGTGTGGCAGGGTATCTGGACGAGCATAACTATGAAGGATCTATGGTTTGGCGCATTGTTCCGGAACCGAAAATGCGGAGCAAAAAGGAAGTCACCCATTGGAATGTCGGTTCAAGAGAACTGTACACCATTGGTAAGAACTATGGTATGAATCAGGCTGGCAATCCCGTGTTCAAGGCGGCGTTACAGCAAAAGCTCGAGGCCTTGGGATTTAGCGCGGTGACACTAAAACTTGTGCAGTTAGAGCAGATAAAAGAAACCATCAGCAACGGTTTCTTCGGTTATGATGTGAAATACGAAAAAACCGGCGAGGTTTTCTATGCTCTTCATGTAGACATCCGCTGGTAAGCCAAAATAATTTCGCGCTTACTATTGACACGGCCAGATAATTGCCGTATGATTTTCAAGATGAAACCCGAAAGGGGAAGGAGGACTACCACATGACGATGGAAGAAATCTTCAAAACAATGCAGGACCTGATTGCTGAGCAGTTTGCACTGGAGCCCGATGAGATCAACATGGAAAGCTCCTTTACGGACGACCTTGGCGCCGACTCCGTTGACCTGGTGGAACTGGTCATGGCCATGGAAGAGGAATTTGACATCGGCGAGATCGATGAAGAAGACCTGGCCGCTCTGAAAACGGTTGGCGACTGCGTCCGTTACCTCAGCGGCAAACTCAACTGACAACAGCTGAAAAAAGAGGCCCCGCTCATGTAGGTGTGCGGGGTTTCCTTTTTCCGCTGTGGAGAGGGGATACTATGAGAATTCTGGAAGAAAATTTGGGCTATACCTTCCGCGACCGTAAATTACTGGAAGCGGCGCTGTACCACAGTTCCTATGCCAACGAGCATCGCGGCAGCGGCATCCGCAGCAACGAGCGGTTGGAGTTTCTGGGCGACAGTGTGCTGGGCATGGTGACGGCCGACTATCTCTACCGCAAGCATCCTGATCTGCCGGAGGGCGATCTGACCCGTATCCGCGCAGCGCTGGTGCGCGAGGAGAGCCTGTATGAGGTGGCACAAAGCCTGAATCTGGGCAGCTACCTGAAACTGGGCCGCGGCGAGGAGAGCGGCGGTGGCCGCCAGCGCCCGTCCATTCTGGCTGACGCTACCGAGTCTGTGTTCGCTGCCGTCTATCTTGATGGCGGTCTGGAAGAGGCGCGCCGCATCATCCATCGGGTGCTGCTGGATAAAGAACGGGAAGAAGTGGTGGAAGAACGCCGCCGCGACTATAAGACGGCTTTGCAGGAACTGGTGCAGCGTACCCCGGGCAATACCATTACCTATCACCTGCTGGAGGAGATGGGACCGGATCACTGCCGCGTGTTTGTGATGGAAGTGCGTCTGAACGGACAGAGCGCTGGCCGTGGAGAAGGCCGCAGCAAGAAGAGTGCCGAGCAGGCTGCAGCCCGCGATGCACTGAAAAAGATGGAAGAGTAAGACAAAAGAAGGACATCCATTCGGATGTCCTTCTTCGTTCTTTGAAAGAAAGGGTGGTATTTTTTTCGCTTTCATGATATAATTATCATTCATAGGAGAGAAAAGCGTGGTACGAAACGGAATATTTTGGCCGAATTCTACCATATGTAATCGAATTCGACAGGAGTGAGGTTGCTGTGACATTTTTGAGCGCCATTCTGCTGGGCCTCATACAAGGTGTGGCGGAGTTTTTGCCCATCTCCAGTTCCGGCCATTTGGCCATCGCCCAGAACCTTTTACATCTGGAAACGGCGGTGCCGGAGTTCTATGACGTGCTGCTGCATCTGGGCACACTGCTGGCGGTGTTCGCGGCATATTGGCGAGATATTCTGGATATGATCGGTGAGTTTTTCCGCGGTAGCGGTGACTTGCTGCGGCGTTCCACGCCGACGCCCGTGCCGCCTGCCAGACGGCTGATCGTACTGATCATCATTGCCACGCTGCCGCTGGTTGTCGTGCTGCCGATTCGCAAGGCTGTGCAGGGATTGAGCGACAACATGGTGTTTATCGGGGTGGCACTGATCGTGACCGGCTTTCTGCTGTTCGCCAGTGATTTGATGCGCAAGGGCAAAAAGACGGAGCGCCACGCCACGTGGATGGATGCGCTGGCGGTGGGCATCGCTCAGGCTATTGCCACCGTACCGGGCATTTCTCGCTCCGGTATGACCATCACTGCCGGCGTTTTCTGTGGGCTTGATCGGAAGTTTGCGGTGCGCTTTGCCTTTCTCATATCGATCCCTGCCGTTGTTGGCGCCAACATTCTCAGCATTGCCGATGCGTTGGAAGCTGGTGTCAACTGGGCGGAGGTGCCCATGTATTTGGCGGGTGTGGTGACTGCCGCTGTGGTGGGCTATCTGTGCATCTGCCTTTTGAAAATGATCGCCAATAAGGGTAGGTTTGGCGCGTTCGCCTATTACTGCTGGGCTGTCGGTGTGCTGACGCTGGCAATGAAAGCCATTGGATAACGTTATTTTACATTACGAAATAGGGGGGAGCATCTATGGCCTCTTCGAAAAAAAACCACAACACAAACACGAAAGCACAAAAGAGTCCGTCCACTCGCAAACGCAAGGAGCCGGCACCTGTGCCGGAGACGAAGCCTACCCATCGCCGTGAGATCGGCGCGGTGGTCTGCCTGCTGCTGGCGCTGTGCGTCGCGGTGAGCTATTTCAGTGCCGACGCCTTTTTCCTGAAGATATTTGCCACGGTGATCAAGGGCCTGTTTGGCTATGGCTACTGGCTGTCGGCACCTGTTTTGGCTGTTGCCGGTGTGAACCTGCTGCGCCATCGCGACCGGCCGGTTACGCTGCGCACGGTATGTACGCTGCTGCTGCCGGTGATCGTGGGCGTGCTGGGCCATGCGCTGCTGAGTCGGGAGAGCTATACGCTGAGCATGGAGCTGCTGATCACCCTGTGGCGTGACGGTCAGCGCATGGTTTGCGGCGGTGCTGTGAGCGGTATTCTGGCGGCTGTTTTGCTGGCCGGCTTCGGAAAAGTCGTGTTGACCATCGTGTTTTCTCTGGCGCTGGTGGGGTGCATCTTCGGTGCGTTCCATCTCTCGCCCCGAAAGATGGCGCAGTCCATGCGTCAGCGTCGGGAAGAGCGGTTGGCACAGCAGGAGCAGTGGGCTGAGGAAGAGGAAACTCAGCTTCAGATACCTGCAAAGAACAAGCCTGCCGCCGGAAAACGGACGGCGGCTCCGCGCCGCGCCATCGATATTTCCATCGACGATGCGCTGCCGGCCAAAGAGGAAGAGAGTATTTCCGCCCCCTTTGCTCAGGGCAAAAGCTTCTTCGTGAGTAAGAGTGACGAGATCCGCACGCCGGATCAGGTGCTCAGAGGAGAAGAGGCTGCACCGCAGGAACAGGCGGCAGCCGCACCTGTGGCGGAGAAGAAAAAGCGCCGCAGCAAGGTGGAAGAAATTTCCCGTGAGGAAGTGCAGAAGGCAGCCGATGAGGTGGCCGCTGCCATCGAGGATGAATTGGCTGAACCGGAAGAGGCGTATCAGTATCCGCCCATCACGCTGCTGGAAGAGAACAAGGACAGCAACTATACCGAGGTGGGCGCGGAACTGCGCAGCAATTCCCGTCGTCTGGCTGAGACACTGCGCAGCTTTGGCGTGGATGCCAAGGCCGGTGAGGTGGTGCACGGCCCCAGTGTGACCCGGTATGAGTTTACGCTGGATCAGGGTGTCAAACTCAGCAAGATCACCAATCTGGCCGATGATATCGCGCTGGCGCTGGGTGCCAGCGGTGTGCGTATCGCGCCGATCCCCAATAAGATCAGCGTGGTGGGCATTGAGGTGCCCAACCGCGCCGTGTCCAGCGTGCGTATTCGCGACGTGATCGAGTCCCGTAGCTTTACCGAGCATGCCTCCTCTGTGGCTTTCGCCGTGGGTAAGGACATCGGCGGCAACCAGATCGTAGGCAATATCGCTGCGCTCCCCCATGTGCTGATCGCCGGTACCACCGGCTCTGGTAAGTCCGTGTGCACCAACTCACTGATTGTGAGCCTTTTGTATAAGTCCACGCCGGATGAGGTGCGCTTCATCATGGTGGACCCCAAGATGGTGGAACTGGCACCCTACAACGGAATTCCTCATCTGCTGATCCCCGTGGTCACCGACCCGAAGAAGGCGGCCGGTGCGCTGCAGTGGGCTGTGTTTGAGATGATGAAGCGCTATAAGATGTTCTCCGAAAAGGGCGTGAAGAAGCTCTCGGAGTACAACGATCTGGCTGCCAACGATCCGGAGATGAAAAAGCTGCCCACTGTGGTGGTGGTCATCGACGAGCTGGCCGACCTGATGCTGGTGGCCGCCAAAGAGGTGGAAGAATCCATCTGCCGCGTGGCACAGATGGGCCGCGCTGCCGGTATGCATCTGGTCATTGCTACCCAGCGTCCGTCTTCTGACGTGATTACGGGCCTTATGAAGGCCAACATCCCCAGCCGTATTGCCTTTGCGGTGGCGTCTTCGCTGGAGTCCCGTATCATTCTCGACACGCAGGGTGCCGAGAAGCTGGTGGGTCGCGGCGATATGCTGTACTTCCCCTTGGGCACCGGCAAGCCCCAGCGCGTGCAGGGCTGCTTCATTACACCGGAAGAGATCGAGCGCGTGGTGGCCTTTGTCAAGGCCAGCGGCGAGGCCGACTACTCCACTGAGGTAATGGAGAAGATCGAGGAAGCCATGCGCAAGGAGGAAAAGGGCGGCGGCAAACAGGCTGCGGCTGAGGGCACCTCCGGCGACGATGGTGACGAACTGCTGCCTGCCGCTGTGGAAGTGGTGCTGGAGACGGGACAGGCCTCTGTTTCCATGCTGCAGCGCCGACTGAAGCTGGGTTACTCCCGTGCTGCCCGTCTGGTGGACCAGATGGAGGAGCGCGGCATCGTGGGTCCTTTTGAGGGATCCAAACCCCGACAGCTGCTGATCGACCGCGCCAAGTGGCAGGAACTGCAGATGGCCAACGCCCAGCCGGAACCGACTTTTGACCGTAACGGATCCATTAGTGACATGTTCGAAAGCCACGACGCATTGGAATAAGAAAAAAGAGGACGCGAAAGCGTCCTCTTTTTTGTGTTGATGTTAATCGTCGGGACCGAAACACGCTTCGGTGTGGCCGGCAAGATCTTCAACGGGCTGGGGCTGCATCAGTTCTGCGCGGGAGGCGAGAAACGACTCTACCTTCTGCTGTAATGCGTCCCAGTAATAAGCGGCTTTCTCTTCGGCCTGCGCCAGCATATTCCGGCAGAGCTCCTCCGTCTGCGCCAGTTGACGGGCAGATTCATCCTCCTGCCGTTCCTGCATGGCCGCAGCACTTTCCAAATAGCAGTCGGCTGCCCGATGGGCATTTTCGAAGAGACTGCGCAGCTCGGTTACGGTCTGCCGGAGCGGCGCGGTTTGGGATGCGGCCAACTGCTGCTGCAGTTCCTCAATTTGCTGCTGCTGGGCCTGTACCAGATCCAGCAGCTCTTCGCGGCTTAAATTTTCCAGAGTTTTTTCTGTCATAGCGGTGCACTCCGTATGTTTTTTCTCATTTTACCCCAAGGAAGGCATATCGTCAACAGAAAAGAAACCAGCGATAAGCTCGATCAAACAGCCCGGTACTTTTTCAGCCACGAGCCGCGTAAGAAATGAATGACAAATACCACGGCGCGGAAAGTCCAGTCTACTGCCATAGCATACCATACGGACATGATACCCAGATCAAACAGGGCGTTGAGAAGATAGCCCAGTCCGATGCGGAATGCCCACATGGAAAAGATCGAGAGAATCATGGTAAACTTCACATCGCTGGCGGCGCGGAAGGCGTTGGGCAGCGTAAAGGCTATGGGCCAGATGGTGCAGACGCACAGGGAGTGATAGAGGATCAGATGCCTTGCCAATTGGTCGGCTTCGGGTGAGAGATGATACGAAGAGACAATCGGCCGCAGGAACAGGCAGATAACGGCCGAGAGAGCCATGATCACGCCGTAGGCAATGGCCACCAGACGGATGGAATACTTTTTCGCCTGTACCTCTTCTCTGGCGCCCACACAGCGTCCCACCATGGTGATGATGGCCACGCCCATGGCGCTGCCGGGAATATATTGCAGCGAGGTGACAGACAGAACGGCGGCATTGGCAGCAATCTGTGCCGTGCCGAAAGTGGAGATCAGACTCTGGGTCATAACGCGGCCCAACTGGAACATGCTGTTTTCCAGACCGTTGGGGATACCGATGCGGCAGATATTGCCGATGGTGGGGAAATGGGGCTTGAAGCGAAGAATATTTTCCACGTAGAGCATATTTTTCTTGTTGTGCAGCAGGCACAACAGCAGCATAGCGCCCACGAAGCGAGCGGTCAGGGTGGCAAGTGCCGCGCCGACCACGCCCATCTCCAGCACAAGGACCAATAGGGCGTTGGCTGCGATATTGACCACGTTCATCACCAGAGCGACCACCATGGATACACGGGCGTTGCCCATGGAGTGAAAGACAGACTGACAGCCGCTGTAGATGGCAAGGAAGGGGAAGGCCATCGAGGTGAAGAAGAAATAGGAGCTGGCATTGGCCATAACGTCAGCTTCGATATTGCCGAAAATCAGCCGCAACAGGGGGAGACGGAAGCAGAGAGAAACAGCTGTCATCACAAGACCGGCCAAAAAAACGGACCAGACCAACTGCTTGGACGCTTCGTTGGCGCGCTTGATCTGATGGGTGCCCAGCATCTGGGAGATGATCACGCTGCCGCCGGAGGCCAGAGAGGTGAACAGATGTACCAGCAGCTGGTTGATAGAGTCCACCAGTCCCACGCCGGAAATGGCTGCCTCACCGGCAAAGGAAACCATCAGAGAGTCCTCGATGCCGATGAGCACTGCTAGCGTCTGGTTGATGATCAGTGGAATGACGATATTCAGGAGTTGCTTTCTGGAAAACATGGCCCCGCCCTCTTTCTTTGCATTGGGGATAGCTGCCTATGCCCAATATAGCACGGCCGTGAGCGCGGTATTAGGAAATTTTGGAAAGAGAACTTGTCCAAAAGATAGATTCTTGCTATACTGAGACGGAGGGGGGATGTTCGTGGAGTATGTCATCAACAAAACGCTGGCGCAAAGCCCTGCGCTTCACACACATGACCAATACGAGATGATCCTCTATGCCGGAGGAACCGGTGTGATGCATACCGGGGAGAAGGACTATCCGGTGTCGGAAGGAAGTATTATCATTGTTCCGCCCGGTGTGCGACACGGTTCTGAGTCGCAGGGAGAGCTAGAGCGATTTTACATGCGAGGCGATTTTCATCAGGCGTTCTCTTTCGATGCGCCGGTTCTGTTACGGGATAATCCGCGGCAGGAAGGGCAGCGGTTGGTGCGGCTTTTGTATGAAAACCGTTTTGGAAACAGCGAATATATCGGTGCGCTGTGCACGGCTTTTGTGCAATTCCTGCTGATGCACATGGAAATCGAGGATAGCATGGGACGGGCAGTCAGCGAGGTGTGCTATCAACTGACAAGCCGGTTTGCCGATGCTGATCTCAATTCGGCCCAGATACTGCGTGGCAGCGGCTATGCCGAAGATTATATCCGAGCCCACTTCAAGCGGATTACCGGAAAAACGCCGGTGGAGTTTTTAACAGACGTGCGGATTCGCCACGCCTGCTTTCTGCTGGAATTTCACGGAACGACGCTCTCACTTGCGCAGGTGGCGGAACAATGCGGCTACACGGACTACGTGTATTTTTCCAAGAAGTTCAAAAGTGTCTGTGGTTTGTCTCCACGCGATTACCAGACGGCGCTGGTGACGGGAGAGTTCAATAGCAGAGAAAGTAGAAAAAGCACCGGCCGTTAACGACCGGTGCTTGTATTTTAATAGCCTACGACCAGACCGAAGAGCAGCAGCGCAGAGGTGAGCAGCAGGTTCAGTGCATGGAATTTCCATGTCCAGCGGAACCACTTGCCGTAGTTGACATCTGCCAGACTCAGGCTGATCAGCAAAGCCGGATTGGTGGGATAGAGGACGTTGGAGAAGCCATCGCCAAAGGCAAAGGCGACCACGCACAGCTGGGTGGAGAGGCCGAAGATCTGTGCCAGGGGGACGATCAGGGGCATCAGCATAAATGCCTTGGCGGAGCCGGAGGGGATGAAGAAGTTCATCACCAGCACGATAAGATAAATGAAAAGAATGACACACCACTGCGGCAGCGTTTCGGCAACGCCTACTGCGCCGTGGAGAATGGTGTCCAGTACCCGGGCTTCTTCCAGCGTGTATTTGATGGAGGAGGCCATGAGGATCATAATGACGGCAGGGAAGATGCTGACGACTCCTTGCCAAAAGGATTTGGCCAGCTGACGGCCGCTCATGCCGCAGACCAGAGTGGAGACGACACCGGCCAGCAGAAAGGTGACGGCCACAATGATCATAGTGAAATCCTGCAGCGCAGGAATGAAACCGGAGCAGAGAATGACGGCAATACCCACGCCGAGAATGACGGCAAAGAGCGTCAAACCGCGGTCAGAGCGCGGATCGGCGGTGTGGTGAGTGGAGAGATCCTGCTGCAGGGGCTGTTCCACTTTTTTGGCGTGGACGCGGATGAACACGAGCAGCAAAAGATAAATCAGGCAGAACGAGAGCAGGCGCAGCCACGCGCCGGAGAACATGGGAAGCCCTGCCAGCTGCTGGGCCACACCCACCGTAAAGGGATTGCACACGCCGGAGGCAAAGCCGCAGCCCACTGCCAGCAGGCTCATGGCCACACCGGTAAAGGCATCCCAGCCCAGATGGATGGACAGAGCCACCACGATGGGGACCAGAGGGACGCATTCTTCAAACGAACCGATGGCTGCACCCATGGCCATGAACAGGAGGGTCAGCAGAGCCATCAGACGGTAACGGACGCAGCCAAAACGCTGCACCATGCGCGCAAGCATGTGGCGCATCAAACCGCAGTGCTCCAAAGCGTTGAACACGCCGCCGATGACCAGCAAAAAGGCGATGACGGCGATCAGCGTACCGCTGCCGGAGGCGGTGAGCACCAACAGCGGCGAGAGGATCCACTTCCAGAAGGGCAGTCCGCCTTCAACGTAGGAAAAGCCGCCGGCTACGTCGATGATCTGACGGCCGCTCTCGTCGGTGATGCGGGCATAGCTGCCGGAGGGGATAATGAGCGTTAAAAGATAAGAAACGGTCATCAGAATGAAGATGACCAGAAGCGAAACCAGAAAAGAACGAACGCTGATCCGCCTGCTGTTGTGGGGGGAAGAAGTATTCATAAAAATCTCCGAAGAAGAATGTGGTTGTGTGAAAAACGTTCGCATTGGTCTGCAAAGACAAATGCGAACGTTTTGTTGGCGCAGCGGGTGGGATTCGAACCCACGTGGATTGCTCCAAACTGATTTCGAGTCAGCCCCGTTATGACCACTTCGATACCGCTGCATCAAAGCGCGCTGCGTTACCAGCGAAGGTATCATACCATACTTTTATATGCGGTGCAACGAAAAAGTGAAAAAACTTTAGAGGGAAAATGAAATTCTTCTTGACAGGAGCCGGGCCATATGCTATTATGACAAAGCTGACGATTTCCACGGAGGGCGCATGCGGGTGTAGCACAATGGCCAGGGCACCAGCCTTCCAAGCTGGGGATGCGGGTTCGATTCCCGTCACCCGCTCCATTGTATGACTTATGCGCCAGTAGCTCAGTTGGATAGAGCAACTGCCTTCTAAGCAGTAGGCCAGGGGTTCGAGTCCCTTCTGGCGTGCCATCTTTTTCCCGGAGCAAAAAAAATCGAAAGCAACTTCCCGTGCGGATGTATATGTGGTGGGTGTAGCTCAGTTGGTTAGAGCACCGGATTGTGGTTCCGGGTGTCGTGGGTTCGAGTCCCATTACCCACCCCACACAAAGAAAAGGGATTGGGAGTAATCCCAATCCCTGCTTCCTTTTTTCCACACAGGGGTGTCGCCAAGTGGTAAGGCAAGGGACTTTGACTCCCTCATCCGCTGGTTCGAGTCCAGCCATCCCTGCCAGCTTACAACGGATGACATCATCCTTTATATATGCTTCGTTAGCTCAGTCGGCAGAGCACCTGCCTTTTAAGCAGGGTGTCCGGGGTTCGAATCCCCGACGAGGCACCAAAAAACCGGCCCGCCATCGGCGGAGTCGGGTTTTTGCTGCCTCATTGGGTCGGGAAGAGCCTCGCGGGTCTGACCCACGACGCCCGAAAAATACGAGCGCTTGCGCGATGGATTTTTGGTTGGCGGAGTGCGTGCGAGGGCGACAGCCCGTAGCTATCCCCGACGAGACACCCAAAACAGATAGACGACATAAAAAGAGGGCATCCGAATGGATGCCCTCTTTCCTTCATTTACAGATTTTCCAAAAGATTTCCGGCAGGCCGTTTCACAAGTCGGCGGTAGAGAATGACAAATGCCAGCAGCTCCACCAGGAACGTAAAGGCCCAGGAGATGGGATAGGAGGTAAAAAGACTCTGCAGAGAATGGAACTGGGGGTTGCGAAAGATGGTGAAGATCCAGCCAAGGCGGATACCGCACACACCCAGCACTGAGATGATCATAGGCGTCATGGAAGATCCCAAACCGCGCAGGCAGCCGGTAGCCGTGTCCATCACGCCGCACAGGAAGTAAGGAAGACCTACCAGACTCATACGAATCACGCCGTAGGCGATGGCTTCGGGGGAGTCGGTGATGTAGATGCTCAACAGAGAACGGGCGCCCAGATAGATGCCGCCGCCGGCGACTATGCCGGTGATTGCTACACACAGAAGGCACAGAGCGCAGATTTTTCGCACGCGGTCAAACCGTCTTGCGCCCACGTTCTGGCCGATGTAGTTGACGGAGGTTTGGGAAAAGGCATTCATGGTGACGTAGACGAAGCCTTCGATATTGGCAGCGGCGGCATTGCCTGCCACGGCGATATCGCCAAAAGAGTTGACGGAAGACTGAACGATCACGTTGGAAATGGCGAACAACGAGCCTTGGATACCGGCGGGAACGCCGATGCGCAGGATGCGCAGAAACGGTGCTTTGTGCAGGCGGATGCACTTGAGATCCAGATGGCAGCCATCGGTGCGGCGCATCAATGCAAGAATCACCAGCACGGCGGATACACCTTGGGAGATAATGGTGGCCAGAGCGACACCGGCAACGCTCATGCCGCAAACCACAACAAAGAAGAGGTTGAGCAGCACGTTCAGCACACCGGCAGTGGACAAATAGATCAGGGGGCCTTTTGTGTCGCCTGAAGCGCGAAGGATCGAGGCGCAGAAGTTGTAGGTCAGGTTGAAGATCATGCCGCCAAAATAGATCCGCATGTACCGGGTTGCCAGCGGCAGGATTTCAGCCGGTGTATCCATCAAACGCAGGAAGGTGCCGGACAGAGAAACGCCGATAACCGTCAGCAGTGCACCGCCGGCCAATGCCACAAAGATGGCGGTGTGGATAATGCGATGAAGCATCTTGTCCTGTTTGGCACCGATGGCGTGGGCCACGGAAACGCCTGCACCGATGGAAAGACCGATGAAGAGGTTTACGATCAGATTGGTCAGCGAGCCGGTGGCACCCACGGCGCCCACGGCCAGAGAACCGCGAAAACGTCCCACCACCACCAGATCGGCCGCATTAAATAAAAGCTGCAAGACACTGGTGAGAATAATAGGAATCGTATATGTGATAATGCCGGACAGCAGAGGTCCGCTGGTAAGATCCTGCCGGTTTCGTTTCATAGCGAGCACCTGTACGATCGTGAGAATTTGAAATGTACGCCATTTCAAGGCCATTATATCGGGTTGCCCCAAAATGACAAGAGGAAAAACAGAAAAAGTTAACCAAAAAATGACAGCTCTTTTCGGTAAAACAACAAAAACCGGCCCGAAGGGCCGGTTTTTGCGGAATAAGGAAGGTCAGGTCTGTGCCGATATCTGGGTGCGGTTGACCCAGCGGCGGTAGACGATGAAAAAGGCGATCAGCTCCACTGCGAAGGTGAAGATCCAGGAAATGGGGTAGGAGATAAAAAGCGTCTCCAATGAGTGGAAACGGGGGTCGCGGAAAACGGTGAAGATCCAGACCAGACGAATGCCGCACACGCCCAGCACAGACATCAGCATGGGGGCCAGGGAGGAACCGAGACCGCGCAGTGCACCGGTGGCCACCTGCATCAATCCGCCCAGGAAATAGGGCAGATAGATATACGTCACGCGCAGTGCGCCGTAAGCCATGGCCTCGGGGGAGTCGGTAATATAAAGCCCCAGCAGCGTCTCGCGGCCCAGATACAGGCCGCCGCCGATGGCGATGCCCATGACTGTGGCACACAGGCAGCATGTCCAAAAGATCTTGCGCACGCGCTGGTGAAGTCCTGCGCCGACGCTTTGACCGGTGAAATTGGTGGAGGTTTGGCAGAAGGAGTTGACAACTGCATCGGCAAAGCCACCCAGATTGGCGGCAGCGGCGCTGCCTGCCACCACCACATCGCCGAAAGAATTGATGGAGGATTGGATGATCACGTTGGAAGCGGCAAACAGGGAGCTTTGGATACCGGCAGGAACACCGATGCGCAGGATACGCAGAAACTGCGCTTTGTGAGGACGAATCTGCAGCAGGTTCAGGCGGCAGCCGTCGGTGCGGTGCGTCAGGGCGCGGACCACCAGAACGGCAGATACACCTTGGGAGATCACGGTGGCCAGAGCCACACCGGCCACGCTCATGCCGCAGACGACTACGAAAATCAGATTGAATATCACGTTCAGCACGCCGGCGATGGTGAGGAACGTGAGGGGGCTTTTGGTATCGCCGGCGGCACGAAGGATGGCGGCGCAGAAGTTGTAGACCAGATTAAAGGTGATACCGCAGAAGTAGATCCGCATATATGTGGTGGAAAGGGGGAGGATCTCAGGAGGGGTGTCCATTGCGCGCAGGAACACATTGGCGCAGGAAACACCCACAATTGTCAGCAGTACGCCGCCGGCCAGAGCCACAAAAACGGCCGTGTGGATGATGCGGTGGAGCTTTTGCTCCTGCTTGGCGCCGATGGCGTGGGCAACGGAGACACCGCCACCGACGGAGAGGCCGATAAAGAAGTTGATGAGCAATCTGGTAATAGAGCCGGTGGCACCTACGGCGCCCACGGCCAGAGAGCCGCGAAAACGCCCCACCACCACCAGATCGGCAGCGTTGAACAAAAGCTGCAGCACACTGGTGAGAATGATGGGGACGGTGTATGTAATGATGCCGGACAGCAAAGGTCCGCGGGTCAGATCCTGCCGGTTTCGTTTCATAGCGAGCACCTGTACGATCGTGAGAATTTGAAATGTGTGCCATTTCAAGGCCATTATATCGGTTTGGGGCGAAATGGCAAGGGGAATGGGGGAAAAAGTTGACTAAAAAAGAGTTGCTTTTTTCGGCAAAAAATACGAAAAGGGCTGATCAGATGATCGCCCTAACACATTTAATATATCAAATCTGAGAGGGCCTGTCAATGAAAGATGTGGCCGGAGAGAGGAAATCTGCCTTTTGTACGAAAAAGGAACGGGTAATTTTGTACAACTTTGCGACTTGAAAACGCTATTCCCTTGTGCTATATTACAATCAGAAAGGGTGATACCGATGTACAGGTAAAAACCTGAGACTCAAGAAAAGGGAGTCACAACAGACAAGGCAGCCAATCGCCAATAAAAGCTCACCGACATATAAGTAAGTCCCACTTAGGGAAAGAAGAGAATTCATTAATTGAGAAGTGTTTCGGGAAAGAGCACCGAATAAAGAGCGAAGGCGCCGTCTGAATCTGTAGAAAGAGAGGTTAACCAAGGATGTTAGATAATAAGAACGCAGAGAGCTAAGCCTTGACTGGAGATGCTGAAAAGCACTGGCAGTCAAGGCTTAGCTCTTTTTTACGGCTGTTTACCGCCCGGTGGGGCGGTTTTTTGTTTTTCAGAGGGGAATTTCACGGAAGCCACCGGGAGACAGCGTCCAGACAGTGTCAAAGCCGCAGCTTTGCACCAGCGCGGCGGCATCGGCGAAGCCAAACAGCAGGTGCGCGGTATCGTGGGCGTCGCTGGACAGGAGAATCCGTCCACCGCGCTGCCGGATATGCCGCAGGATAAACGGCGCAGGATACGGCGTGGTGCGGCAGCCACGGGAGATGGCACCGGTGTTGATTTCAAACAGGGGGTCGGCAGTCAGCAGCGTGTCCAGCGCATCCAGTGCTGCGCGGCGATAGCGACTGTCATCCGTGGAAAAGCAGCGGTCGTTTTCGTTGAATTTGGTGATCAGATCGAAGTGGGCGATGATGTCCGGATGGGTGGTGCCCATCAGATCGGACACCGTTTCGTAGTAGAGCCGGCAAAGCGACATCCAGTCACCGCCCCAGTGCTGCTGCACAGCGCGGGACAATTCCTCCGGGTCGGAATCCACGGAGAGAATGGCACCGCCGTGTTTGACATAGTGAACGGAACCAAGGCGGTAGTCGTAAGGGTACGCAGGCGGCAAAGAGTAGTAGTCCAGCTCAATGCCGTGAAAAATTGTCAGTTGGTCGGCATACTCTTTTTTGAGTTGTTTCGTTTCCGCCACGAAAGAGGCTTCGTTGTGGGCCGTCATGGCGTAGCTGCAAGGGAATTGCATGGCGGCGTGTCCCACCAGTCCCAGCGTTTGCAGACCCTGAAGGGCGGCTTGCGCAGCCATTTCCTGCGCGCTGTGGCGTCCGTGGTCACGGCTGGTATGAACATGGAGATCGCTCAGGATCATGTGATCACCTCCGACTATCACTATACGTTGCCGCCGAAGCGGCGTCAAGAAAAAACGGTTTGCAGGCAGGGTGATTTTGTGCTATACTCTCATAAAATGAACGGCTGCTGCGGCAGTCGGAAAAAAGAACAAAAGGAGGCGTCTCTATGGGTGATATGAATGGATTCGGAAATGCAGAAATGGTATTTTTTGCTGTGTTTGCCATTGCGTATCTGGCGATCATCGGTTTGGCAATCGCCCAGTATGTGCTGACTTCGCTGAGCGTGTACGACATGGCTCGGAAACGTGGGATTCGCCGCGCCGGCTTTGTGTGGGTTCCGGTGATCGGCAACTGGGTGTTGGGCGCACTGGTGGATCACTGTGAGGCACAGAGGGGCCGTAAACGCCGCTGGGGCCGCCTGCTGCTGATTCTGAATATCCTGATCGTCGTTTTCTATCTGCTGATGATGGGAGTGATGATTGCCGGCACGTTTGCACTGGCCAGAATCGGTGTCGCCGGTGAGTCGGCGGTGATGGGAACCCTCGGTGTGGTTGCCGTTTTCTATGTGCTGATGGCTATGGTGGTTGTTGTGCGGATGAGCTGCTGGGTGGTATGCCTTTACAAGGTGTACGAAGAGATGCTGCCGGAGAAGGCGGTGAAATATCTGCTGCTGAGCTGCCTGCTGCCGCTGGCGGCGGGCCTGTGCCTGATGCGCTGCAGCAAAGTCTCTGCAGCCTGTGCCGATGAAGGACCGGTGGGAGTCGAGACCTCTGCGCAGGAGGGGGAATTTATTCCGCAAGATCCCTTTGCCTCGGTAGAGAAGCGCGAAGAAGAGTGAAAAAAGGTGTCCCGGAAGAAATTCCGGGACACCTTTTTTACTTTGCGTGAAAGGTGCATCAGCTGTGCAGCAGTTGGTCACACTGCAGCAGGATCTGCACCATCAGGCGGATCGCCAGCAGGAAGCCGTCAATATCCAAACTTTCGTCGGGCTGATGAACGTGGCCGTGGCCTTCGGGGAAGGTCATCTTGGGCCGGCTGCCGGCCCACTCGGTTTGCACGCCCATGGAGAAGCCGTTTTTCAGGAAATGAGAGTACGTGCCGCCGGCCATGCGGAACAAGGGGCGATCCAGACCGGTCATCTCGTGGCAGATGTCGCGGATCATGGGGGGAACGGGGCTGTTGTCATCCACGTGGAAGCCCTCGCGGCTATCCAGAGCGGGAAGCGTCCAGCCGCGGCTGCCCCAAACGCGGCGCAGCTGCTCTTTCAGTTCTTCGGAGGGCAGAGTGGTGCCGTAACGGGTGTCCATGCTCAGGCGCAGCTTGCCGTCCACCGTCTCCATCAGACCGTTAGCGGCACTCAGACGACCGAAACGGGGGTCTTCGTGGGCGATACCGCTGCCTACGCCGTAGGGATCGGTAACGTAATCACGGACGGTGGCCATAATGGCGCGGTCGCTTTCGGGCAGAGCGGCACATTCGGCCAGCACTGCGGCGGCCAGCGCACCGGCGTTGACGGTGCCCTCGGGCCAGGAGGCGTGACCGGATACGCCCTTGACGTGGAGCGAAAGGGTGCCGTCGCCGTTTTCTGTAAGAGAAAATGCCTCGTTACCGGCGATCTTTTCTTTCAGTTCACTGTGCAGGGCGGCGCTTCCGTCCATGGTGATGTCCACGCTGCCCAGTACCACGTTGGTGCTCAGACCGCCGTGAAAATCGCGGATAGCGATAAAAGGTGTATTACATTCGGCCCACATGATTAGCTTGCTCTTTTCGCCCAGACTGCAGGGGAAGTCACCGTCGGGCACGAGGCAAATGTCGGGATTCTCCTCGTGGGCCACAAAGGACTGGATATCGGCCATGCCGGTTTCCTCGTTGGCACCGGCGTAGCCCAGCAGGCGGCTCTTGACCGGCAGAGACAAGTCGCGCACCATGGCCATGATATAGGCGGCGGCCACAACGCCGGACTTGTCGTCGGCGCAGCCGCGGCCGATGAGCATGCCGTCTTTCACCACGGGGTCAAAGGGCTGGGTGTGGATCCATCCGTCTCCGGGCGGAACTACGTCGGCGTGGCCGAACAGGCCGATGCACTTCTCACCGCTGCCGTAGAAGGCTAGTGCGTAGCCGCGCTCGGCCTCCATACGGGTGGCGAAACCCAGCGAGGCAAACAGCTTTTCGGAGGCCTCGATAGCCTGCTGGCAGGCAGTACCGTAAGGGGCGCCGGGCAGCGCTTCGCTGCGAACGGAGGGGATGCGCATGAGGGTCATCAAATCGCTGACAAGCTGCTGGCGATGTTCCTCCAGCCAGTTGCGCACCAATTCGTCGGTTGCGTGATGGATCATAAAAGATCACTCCCTTATCATAACTTGCAGACATGATAACACAAAAAGCGGAATTGCGCTACTCGTTTCAGGAAAAAGAAGGAAAAAAGAGGATGGTAGCCCATCCTCTTTCGTGCTTAATAATATTCGCTGCATGCATCGGGGACGGAAGAGAAGTCCGTGCGCCGCTGCTGCAGAAGCCAGTCGATCATGTCGGTGTGTGCGTAGGCGTAGTTGATACCTGCGTCATGGGTAAAGCCGTCCAGAATGACCAGGCGAGCCGTACCGCCGGCGTTTGTGATGGCCTGACACATCATTTCCGAGTAGGCCGGCACAACGGTGGCATCGTCGGCACCGTGAAAAGCGTAGGCCGGCGTGGTGACCAGCCGCTTGGCGCGCCATGCCATACCGCCGCCGGCGATGGGGGCGATAGCGGAGAAGAAATTGGGATAGGTCAGCGCCATGGACCAGGTGCCAAAACCGCCCATGCTGGAGCCGGTCAGGCAGATGCGGTCGGGGCGGATGGAAAACTCGGCTGCCACGGCATCGATAAGCATCTTGACATCACCCACAATATTATCCCAAACCACATCCACGGGGCACTGGGGAACCAGAATCACGGCCGGATAGGTGCGGCCCTGAGAGAGCAGCAGAGGAATCCCGTGGCGGTACATGTGGTCATAATCCAGACCTCGCTCACCGGCACCGTGGAGGTAGACCAGCAGCGGAAGATCGGTGAAGTTGTCGGGGTAATAGACGGCATAGTTCATGGAGCCGCTTTCGGCGGCAGAGACAAACTTCATGTTCATTTGAATAGACATAGTGGATACGCTCCTTTTAATAATACAGCTGGCGAATGACCTCGGCGCATTGCGTGGCGTCCATTCCGCAGATCAACTGAGGATGATAGAGCAGGCGAAGCAGCAGTTCATCCACGGCGCTCAGACTTTGGGGGATGGAATAGCCGGCGTAAATGATGCTGTCGGAGCGCAGGTCGGTGTCCTGAATGGGGCCCAGTCCGTTATAGATCTCTTCCAGAATCACAGAGTTGCGGATCTCCTGCGCAATATCGGAGCGGTAGCAGATGGTCGCGTGATAAATGCGGTTGTCAAGATAGTTGAAGGTGACAGCGCCGTCCAAACCGTAAGTCCAGTCGCCCATGGTGGAGGCCATCTCATCGGGGAGACAGAAATGGATGTGCATCTTGGCCTGCAGAGGACTTTCCGCCTGCTGTATACCGGGGAAGCCTTCCACCGTGTTGAGCCAGTAGGCAAAACCCTCCAGCACGGCGAGGTCCTGATCGGTATAGTCGCCGTCGATCCAATAGTAAATGGGGGAATCCCATTTCTGCAGCAAGCTGGGATTGCCGGAGGTGGTGATCTCGGCGTCAAGGCAGACTTCGTTGAAATAGGCAATGACTTCATCTACCTCCAAGCCGGGCAGATAAAGGGGGGAATGCTGTGGCTGGGTCTGATCGTTGCCGGTTTGTCCCTGCTCCGGGGGTAGGGAATTTTCCGGCTGAGGTTCGGCCACAGCGCAGCCCGTCAAAAACAGGCAAAGCAGCACAAGTGCGATCATACGTTTCATGGGAAACACCTCTTTCCTTTTTCAGTGTAGCACACGGGATGGGATAGGGCAAGGGAAAGGTGGGTTCTGCTGTGGCAGGAGTTCAAATCCGCGGAAACAAAAAAGAGGGCACACCTTTCGGTGTGTCCTCTTTTGGCGCAGAAGGAGGGATTTGCCTGCATTTTGCCCGCAGGCAAAATAGAAGTGGCCGCCAACATTTGCGCTGGCGGCGCAGCAGTCCACCGGACTGCTGCGACAGAAGTTCAAATCCCTCTCGTTTTTTCCTGAACAAGCAAAAAAACCACCCCAAAGGGTGGTTTTTTGCTTGGCGCAGAAGGAGGGATTTGAACCCTCGCGCGGGTTTTTAAGCCGCCTACTCCCTTAGCAGGGGAGCCCCTTCGGCCACTTGGGTACTTCTGCATGGTCGAATGAGATATGAAAGTCTGGCGGAGAGAGTGGGATTCGAACCCACGGATGCTCGCACATCGCCGGTTTTCAAGACCGGTGCTTTCAACCACTCAGCCATCTCTCCGTGCGAAAAGCATACTCAATCCAGACGCAGATAATATACTACCACGCCGATGAGGATTTGTCAAGAAAAAGAAAAAGAAGAAATTTGAAAAAATCTGAAAAAAAGGCTTGCATTTTCATTTGAGATGTGTTATTCTAACTAAGCTGATTCGTTCAGCAAGTGAATATCCGGGTGTGGCGAAGTTTGGTATCGCGCTTGAATGGGGTTCAAGAGGCCTTGAGTTCGAATCTCAACACTCGGACCACAAAGTCCTGAAGCTATAAAGCTTCAGGACTTTTTGTTTTTCCTGCAAATATACGTTTTTTCACACTTGCGCTTGGACAACAGGAAATTTTGTGCTACAATATAACGAAATGTTCATTTACGGGCTGCACGGTTTGCGGCATCAGGAGGTTTTTCATGAAAAGAATGTTCCGGCGGCTTGCTGCCGCGGCTATGCTGATGGCCATGTTGCTGTCGGTGATACCTGTCGCCTATGCTGCTACCCGTTCTGCGGCCAATCATGCAACCGTGCCCACGATCGAACAGCAGGTGCGCGCCTATGCTAAGGCTCTCGATTTCGCCGACGCAGATGACAAGGCCGCCGGCGCAATAGCTTCTCACGGCATCACCGGCGGCGGAAAAACGCTGCGCGTAGGCGAAAACCACGCGCTGACAGCGACAATTTGGAATTCGGAACTTTTTCAGGTGGCAGCCACAGAGACCTGCACTAAGGCAATTGAATATATGCAAATGTTGGATAAGGATTCTTTACCTTACGTAAACGGTGCCTGTACCTGGAACGGTTCAGATAGTTCTTGCGGCGCACATGTGTGCCTTGTGGAGACGCACTATAGCAGCAAAGACAGAGAGATTTCCCTCTTCACATCCCAATATGACGGAAAACGTAATTCTTATGACGACGCATTGGTCTGGATGGCAGGAGTCACCGGTATGAAAGTGAGCTTCCGGGCCCAAAAAATAACCGCAGATGAGATCACCTATTCGGTGACCTATACGGTTTGGGATCGGTTTGACTTTGACACCAGCCAGGGAGCCGGATTCGATAAGCTGATTGCAGGACTTGGCGTGCTTATGTTCCGAGAGTTTGATTGGGAATCCACCGTAACCTTCACGCTGACCGTCCCCTATTCCTGCGACCACAGCGCGCATATGTACCATTTTACTTACGATGCAGGAAATCGCATACTGACCTCCGACAGCGCTGATGGATATACGCCCAATCCGGTGACACGGCTAACCTATCAGGAGCATGCCGGAGAGACCGGCCCCTATTACCATAAGCTGGACAAGCCTGTTCGTCTCTACCACGACAAGCCGTGGGTCATGGAATATACGATCCGCAAATTCAGCCATTTTGTAATAGCACCTTTGGTGAAAATTTCCCGGCAGCAGCCAAGTTTCATGAACTACAGCAATTCCGGTCTGATGCTTCATGAACGAAATGTCGTCAACGATCAGACAACATACAACTGCTATGGTGTCCGATACGATGGACTTCTTTCTTCGAAAACGACGTATACCTTCCGTCTGGAGAACGAGATCGACGCAAAGGGCAATAATACGATATACCTGACGATTCTCAACGCGGAGACCCAGGCAACCGTGTTGGACAGATCGCCCATGGATGATTATTACGAAAACGTGGGCGGCGTGCTGATGTTAAAAGATTCTGCTACAAACTATTTAAACGGTGTTGACCTCTTTATCAGCTACATCGGCAACAAAGATTATTCCTTCCACGCTGATTACTTCGACCTGCGTGTTTGGGAGAACGGCATTGACGGCGGCAGCGGCGACTATTTCACAGAAAAAGTGGTCAAGCCGACTTGCGCAGCGCGAGGCTATACCCAGCACACCTGCTCCTTGTGCGGCTATAGCTACAACACCGACTACGTCAGCGCGCTGCCCCACAAGTTCGGGCAGTACGTGTCTGACAAGAACGCCACCTGCACCGAAGACGGCACGAAA
>JAZKYM010000037.1:0-12237 GCA_045612165.1 Vescimonas sp. | reverse complement strand
ACAGCCAGAGGAGCGATCACGGCCAGAACGCCGGGGACCAGCATCTCGCGCAGAGCGGCCTGAGTAGAGATGGCCACGCAGGAGGTGTAGTCGGGCTTACCGGTGCCTTCCAGAATGCCGGGGATGGTGCGGAACTGGCGGCGAACCTCTTCGATCATCTTGTAAGCGGCCTTGGAAACGGAGTCCATGGTGAGAGCGGAGAAGAAGAAGGGCAGCATGCCGCCGATGAACAGGCCCACGATGACCTTGTAGTTCAGAAGGTCGATGCCGCTGTCAAACAGCTTCACGGCCTCGGCGTAGGAGACGAACAGAGCCAGAGCGGTCAGAGCGGCAGAGCCGATGGCGAAGCCCTTACCCATAGCGGCGGTGGTGTTACCCACGGCATCCAGACAGTCGGTGATCTTGCGCACGTCCTTGGGCAGGCCGCTCATCTCGGCGATACCGCCGGCGTTGTCGGCGATGGGGCCGTAAGCGTCAACGGCCACGGTGATACCGGTGGTGGACAGCATACCCACGGCAGCCAGAGCAATGCCGTACAGGCCGCCGGCCATGTAGGCACCGATGATGCCCACGGCGATCAGCAGGATGGGGATGGCGGTGGAGTGCATACCGACGGCGAGGCCGGAGATCACGGTGGTGGCAGGGCCGGTTTCGGACTGCTGGGCGATCTTCTTGACGAAGCGGTAGTCGCCGGAGGTGTAGACCTCGGTGATGATACCGATCAGCACGCCGACGATCAGGCCGAAGATGATGGCGAAAGCAGACTTCATGTTGCCGAAGAACAGGCGGCTCATCACCAGAGAGGCGATCACCACGATGGCGCTGGAGACGTAAGTACCGGTCTTGAGGGCCTTATGGGGGCTGGACTTCTCGTCACCCTTGACAAAGAAGGTGCCGATGATGGCAGCGGCAATACCGACGGCAGAGAGCAGCAGAGGGAAGATGGCGCCGGTGAAGCTGTAAGTCACAGCGCCCAGCGTAATGGCGGAGACGATGGAGCCAACATAGGACTCGAAGAGGTCGGCGCCCATGCCGGCCACGTCGCCCACGTTGTCACCCACGTTATCGGCGATGGTGGCGGGGTTACGGGGGTCATCCTCGGGGATACCGGCTTCCACCTTACCCACCAGGTCGGCGCCCACGTCAGCGGCCTTGGTATAGATACCGCCGCCCACACGGGCAAACAGAGCGATGGAGGAAACGCCCAGAGAGAAACCGGACAGCACGCCGGCGTCTTTGGTGATGAGGTACACCAGACCGCAGCCCAGCAGACCCAGACCTACCACGCACATGCCCATGACGGCACCGCCGGAGAAGGCGATGGACAGGGCCTTGTTCATGCCGGAGTCCTTGGCGGCGGCAGCGGTACGGACGTTGGCACGGGTGGCCACGTTCATGCCGCAGTAACCGGCAAAGGTGGAGAACAGAGCGCCCACCAGGAAGGCGATGGCGGTCATCCAGCTGATGCCCAGACCGATGACCACGAAGAGCACCACCACGAACACCACCAGAATCTTATATTCTGCAAACAGGAAGGCCTGAGCGCCTTCGTGGATGAACGAGGCAATTTCCTTCATTCGATCGGTTCCTGCATCCTGATTGGATACTCTACGGGAGAGAAATACTGCAAACAGCAGCGCGGCGACACCCAGTACAGGGGCCAGAATGGCAAGCTTATCCATGTTGATTCTTCCTTTCTTTGTTGTTTGTTTCCGTGAACGAAAAACAGTTTCTAAAGTAACTATTCCATTTTATTACATTTATTACGAAAACGCAATATTTATATAAAAAAACGGCAAAAAAGACTGTTAAAAATGTCACAAGGTGATAGCGCGCCAAAAAGTAAGAAAAGTCCCTCCATTGTGTGAAACAGAGGGACTTTCCGCGTTTGTGAATATCAGGTTTTGTGCTGCTCGACAATGGCGCCGCTGCGGAAAGCGGCCAGGAGGGCCATGAGATTGTCGATCTGCTCCTGCAGGGCGCGGCCTACGTCCGTCTCAGCGATCTTCTGCCGCCGTTCCATGCGTTCAAAGACCTGAGAGGTGGAGGTGATGTCACGGTTTTCCTCGATGGCGTTGGCGCGGCCGGCGAAGGGCTCGTGAGCCACCATGCGCAGGCAGTTGGAGTTGTAGATCAGCGTATAGCCGGCGATGCCGGTAGTGCCTTGATAGGCCTTGCAGAAACCGCCGTCGATCACCAGCAGCTTGCCGCCGCCCTTGATGGGACTTTCGCCCTTCTTGGACTTGACGGGCACGTGGCCGTTGATGATGTGGCAATGCTCACCGTCCAGACCGAATTCATGCAGCACCATGTCGCAGATGGCGGGATCCTGATAAAGGGTGTAATAGGCGTTTTTCGGCTCGGCCCATGTGGATTCGTCGGCGATGAAGCGCCGCTCAAAGGTGGTCATGCGGTCGCGGCCGAAGATGGGGCTGTTGCGTCCACACCAGAGCCACCACAAAAAGTCCATGCCAAACTGCCGCTCGGGGGAGCCGGGCTTGTTGTAATAGGCGCGGCGGGCCGTGGCATCGGCGTAGTCCAGAAATTCCTTGCCGCTGAGATTGTCGCAGCCGATGGAGAAGTGCAGCAGCTGACCCTTCTCGTCCATGGGGATGCAGCCGTGGAACAGGAGGTTGCCGTTGTAGACGCGGTAGAGACTGCCCTTGGAGTAGAGGAAACGGACGTGACGCTGCAGCTTTTCGCTGTGGCGGAACGAACGGGTCAGCGTGGCGATCAGCGTCTCTTCCTCCGGCGTCAGCGCATAGGGGTTCTTGGGATCCACCGTGGGGAAGTCGGTATCCAGCATGGGATAGGTCTTGCCGTCAATGGTGATACACTTGTTTTCGTAGTCGATCTTATCCAGCAGCAGCCGGTCTTCCATGCCGAAGCTGGGATTGCGCAGGATCTTCTGACCCTCCAGCTTGAACAGGATAATGGTGATGGCCTTGTGCATCTGGGCCACCAGACGCTTGTCGGTTTCGGTGTAATCCTTTTCGTCCTCGTTGGCAAACTTGATCTTAAAACGGGAAATGTCGCAGCCCTTATAGACGGCATCGGCAAACACGCTCAAAGGTCGCAGGGAGATGCCGTAACCGGTTTCAATGATCTCCAGATTGTTGTAGCGCAGGGAGTTGAGCAGCACCGTGGCCACCAGCGTACGGGAGCCGGAGGCGGCGCCCATCCACAGAATGTCGTGGTTGCCCCACTGCACGTCCACGCTGTGATAGTTCAGCAGCGAGTCGAGAATGATGTCGGCGCCGGGACCGCGGTCGTAGATGTCGCCCACCAGATGCAGATGATCCACTGCCAGACGCTTGATGAGCTCACACAGCTGGATCAGGAAGTTGGGGGCGCGGCCGATGTCAATGATGGTGGTGATGATATTTTCGTAGTAATCGCGCTTGTCGTTGTCTTCATAGTGGGTGTGGATCAGCTCGTCGATGATGTAATCATACTCCGGCGGCATGGCCTTGCGCACCTTGGAACGGGTGTACTTGGAGCTGACGAGGCAGCACACTTCAATGAGCCGGTGGAAGGTGATGCGATACCATTCGCGCATGTCCGGGGTAACGCGCTCGATCTCCTCCAGCTTTTCTTCCGGATAGTAGATCAGCGTGGACAGCTGATCGCGCTCGCTGCGGGTCAGCGCTGTGCCGAACAGGTCATCCACCTTTTCGCGCACCACGCCGGAGGCGGAGGCGAGAATGTGCTGGAAAGCTTCATGCTCGCCGTGGACATCGGAGATAAAGTGCTCCGTGCCTTTGGGCAGGTTCAAAACGGCCTGCAGGTTGATGATCTCGGTGCTGGCGGCCTGCACGTTGGGAAACTGCTTGGCCAGCATTTTCAGATACTGCAGATGTTCGGGATGATATGTAATTTCTCTGGGCATGGCGCTCATCCTCCTTGTGTGCAAAATGCACCATAATTTGACGCGCAAGAGGTATTTCGTTGGTGATAGTATAGCATGCCGGAAGCAAAAAGAAAAGCGGAAAAGGGCAAATAAAATCAATTTTGACAAAAGCTTTCCTGTGGATTATGATGAAGCTATCAAAGAAAAAGGGGTGGAAATGATGGTGTGGTTCATGGTGCTGCCGGCTGTGCTGCTTGTGCTGGCAGCTGTGCTTTGGCTGGTGTACCGCATGGCGTTTTATTCCGACCGCGGCACTTGGACGGATCCTTATGCCATATCCCCCAAGGGGGAGTATCAGGTGCGCCGTGAGGAGATGCTGGTGCTGATCGGTGAGCTGGCGCAGCGCCCGTTTGAGGCGGTATCGATGACATCCCATGACGGTCTGCGTCTGACGGCGCGATATTATCACACCGCTGACGGCGCGCCGCTGGACATCGCCTTCCACGGTTACCGCGGCCATGCTCTGCGTGACTTCTGCGGCGGCAGCCGCATCAGTTTTGCGCTGGGCCATAACCTGCTGCTGGTGGATCAGAGAGCGCACGGTGAAAGCGAGGGCCGCACCATTACCTTCGGCGCCAAGGAGCGGCTGGACTGTCTGGATTGGGTGCGCTGGGCCAATGAGCGGTTTGGCTGTCCGGAAATTACGCTCTTCGGTGTGTCTATGGGTGCCGGAACGGTGTTGCTGGCAACGGCGCTGGACCTGCCGGAGAACGTGCTGGGCGCGGTGGCCGACTGCCCTTACGCCCGGGCCGAAGACGTGATCGCTGCGGTGGGAAAGAACATGCATTTGCCGGAGGCACTGACGCGCCTGCTGGCGAGCGGCGCAGCCTGCCTGTTCGGTGGCTTCCGACTGCGCGATGCCGACGCGGTGGAAGCACTGCGCCGCGCCAGAGTGCCGGTGCTGCTGCTTCACGGCGAGGATGACCGGCTGGTGCCCTGTGAAATGAGCGCCGAACTGGAGGAAAACTGCGCTTCTGCGGTGAAACGGTACACGTTTCCCGGCGCCGGACACGGCCTGAGCTATCTGGTGGATGAGAAGCGGTACGTGGCCGCTGTGGAAGATTTTTTGCACATGGCCGGACAATATCGGAAAGAACAAAGAGGAGAATGACTGTGGAACAGAGAATCTTGAATGTCAGCGCCGTGCGTGAAGCGGTGGCGCAGCTGGTGGTGCAGGCCAACTGCTGCATCGGTGAGGGGATGCTCTCGTGTCTGGAGCGCTGCCGCGATCAGGAGGAAAAGGCACTGAGCCGCAACGTGCTGGATATGATCGTCCGCAACGACCGTCTGGCCGAGGAGCGCATGGTGGCCATGTGTCAGGATACCGGTATGGCGATCTTCCGCGTGCAGGTGGGACAGGAGATCTGTTTTACCGGCGGCAGTCTGGAACAGGCCATTCAGGACGGCACGGCACAGGGCTATGCAGAGGGCTATCTGCGCAAGAGCGTGGTGTCCGATCCGCTGTTTGCGCGCACCAATACCCGTGACAACACGCCGGCCATCATCTATTACGAGATGGTTCCCGGTGACAAGCTCCATATCACCTTTGCCCCCAAGGGCTTTGGCAGCGAGAATATGAGCGCCATCAAGATGCTCAAACCGGCTGACGGCGTGGACGGTGTGCTGGATTTCGTGGTGGATACGGTGAAGAAGGCCGGCCCCAATCCCTGTCCCCCCATCGTAGTGGGCGTGGGTATTGGCGGTACCTTTGAAAAGGCGGCGCAGCTGTCCAAGTTCGCGCTGATGCGCGATGTGGGCAGCCACAACGAAGATGCGCGCTATGCGGCGCTGGAGGAAGAGCTGATGGCGCGGATCAACGCCCTGAATATCGGGCCTGCCGGTCTTGGCGGCGGCACCACGGCGCTGGGTGTCCATGTGGAGTGGTTCCCCACCCACATTGCCGGACTCCCCGTGGCCGTGAACATCTGCTGCCATGCCTACCGCCACGGCAGCGTGACGCTGTAAAAGGAGGGAAAGACTATGATCAAATTGCAGCTTCCCCTGCGCAAAGAAGATATCGCCGGTCTGCGCGCCGGTGACGAAGTGCTGCTGACGGGCCCTGTCTATACCGGCCGCGACGCAGCCCATAAACGTCTGACGGAGGCCATGGCCCGGGGTGAGAGCCTGCCGGTGGATCTTCGCGGCCAGACCATCTACTATGTGGGCCCTGCCCCTGCCAAGCCCGGCGCTGCCATCGGCCCTGCCGGTCCTACCACCAGCTACCGCATGGATCCTTATACACCGGCGCTGCTGGATGCCGGTATGGTGGCCATGATCGGCAAAGGCCGCCGCACCGAGCCGGTGCGCGAGGCCATCGTGCGTAACGGTGCCGTGTATTTCATCACCATCGGCGGAGCGGCAGCCCTCATCGCCGACAGCATCCGCAGCAAGGAACTTGTCTGCTACGAGGATCTGGGCACGGAGGCCGTCTGCCGTCTGGAAGTGGAAGATTTTTACGCCATTGTGGGCATTGACAGTCAGGGTAATTCCCTGCTGTAACGGGAGGAAGAGGATTTGTCCATGAAACAGCGCCGCGGCGGCGCACTGCTGGCGCCGCCTGCTTTTTACCGACAGGTGCTGCGCATCGCCCTGCCCGTGTGTTTGCAGCAGCTTTTGAATCAGGGCGCCGGTTTTGTCGATACGCTGATGGTCAGCTATATCGGCTACGTCAGCGCCGTGGCGGTGGCGTCGGAGCTGAATAACCTGATGTTTCTGTTGGGTTTTGGCATCAATGCCGCCATCAGCGTGTACGCCGCCCAGTTTTACGGCATCCGGGACTGGAAGAATCTGCGCCGCGCCTTCGGCCTGTTCATCTCGCTTAATCTGGTGGCGGCCACGCTCTTTTTCACGCTGGCGCAGCTGGGCAGCACAAGGATCCTGTCTTTTTACAGCAACGATCCGGTCCTGGTGGCGCAGGCGTGGGAATATCTGTCCGTCAGCAGCATTTCCTTTTTCTTCATGTGCCTGACCAACGCCTTTTCCTTCATGTACCGCTGCATCCAGAAAACGGTGATCCCTATGGCGGTGGGCATTGGCGTGAACCTCCTCAATGCCGGATTGAACTATGTGCTGATCTTCGGTAAGCTGGGGCTGCCTGCCATGGGTGTGCGCGGTGCGGCGCTGGCCACGGTGATCTCCGCCATGCTGGGCTTTGCCGTCCACGTGATCTATGCCTTTGCCACGCGGCAGCCGTTTCTGGGAAAACTGAGGGAAATCATCGACTGGCCCGGCCATTTTATCCGTCCCATGCTGGGGCGGATGCTGCCCATTATGTGCAACGAAGTTCTCTTTGGTCTGGGTGATACCATGTATCTGAAGGCCTACGGCCTGCTGGGCAGCGCTGCGCTGGAGAGTTACAAGGTGGCGTTTTCTATCAGCATGGTGCCGTACGTGATCACCTTCGGCGTTGGCAGCGCCTGCGCTGTGATGGTGGGTGAGCGGCTGGGCCGCAAGGATCTGCAAGGTGCCAAAGATACGGTGCGCTGGCTGCTGCCCATCTCTGCCGTGGCGGCTGTGGTGATGGCGCTGGTGATGCTGGTGCTGGCCCGACCGTCTGTGGGCCTGTTCCGTCTTTCCTCGCCGGAACTGGTGGAGGGCACGGTGCTGATGATAAAGCTCTTTGCCATCCGCATTGCCACGCGGCTTTTCAACGCCATCTTCCTCTTTACCGTCCGTGCCGGCGGTGACTCGGTGTTCCTCATGTTCCTCGATAGCGGTCTTGTGTGGCTGGTGGGTGTGCCGATGGCCTACATCGGCGTGCTGGTGCTGGGTGTGCAGAGCATTCCGGTGCTGTTCCTGCTGGTGCAGAGTGAGCAGGTGGTGCGCGTGATCCTGTCGGGTCTGCGTGTGCGGTCCGGAAAGTGGCTGAAAAATTTGACGGACGAAGTGGAAAAGAACCCGACGTAGCAAAAGAATAAAAAAAGCCGGTTCAGCATTGCGCTGAACCGGCTTTCTCTGTTTTTTGCGTTATGCCTGCTGCATCTGTTCGACGATAACGGCCAGCTTGTCACACAGCCGCTGCGCTTCGGCGCAGTCGCCCTCCTCCAGACAACGGGCGATCCGAACCTCCAGATCCTTCTTTTGCAGTTCCAGCTCCAGATAATCGCGGCTGAAATGCTTTTTGTAGATCATCTTGCGGAAGGCACGGGCGCTCATGGGGCGGATGGTGCCGTTTTCCACAAAGAGGATGGTATCGGCGCAGTTGACGATGGTGTAAAAATCGTGGGAGACCATGAGAACGGCGCCGCGATAGTCGGCGATGGCCTGCTCCAGAGCGATCTGGGCAAAGGTGTCCAGATGGCTGGAGGGCTCATCCAGCAGCAGAAGGTTGGCGTCGCCTGCGGCCAGTTTGGCCAGCTGCAGCAAGTTCTTCTCACCGCCGGAAAGCTGCCCTACCTTGCGGCCGAGACTGTCGGTATCGAAGCAGTAGTCCTGCAGATACGTTTCAATTTGCTGGCGGTTTTCAAATCCGACGGCAAAGAGCTCTTCATAAACCGTGTTATTCTCGTGCAGGATCTCCGCGTGGAGCTGGGAGAAAAAGGCAGGACGGGCATCCGGTGCAAAATGGATGGCAGGATGCTCATTTTGCCAGATCTGGCGCAGCATGGAAGTCTTGCCGGTGCCGTTGGCGCCTACCAGCGCCACTTTTTCACCGGAATGCACGGCAAAACGGATGGCCTGCAGCAGCGTGTCCTCAAAGGACAGGGCGTAGTCCTCCAGCCGCAGCAGTTCCACCGCCTCTTCCGGCACCTCCACCTGCGGCAGACGGATGCGAGGCTGGCGGAGATCCACAAAGGGCGCCTTGATCTGGCGGCTGAGCAGGCGGTTGAGATAACTGACCTTGCCCTTGAGGGTGCGGCCGTGATGGGACTCGGAGACCTCCGTGGCGATCTCGCGCAGGTCCTCCACCAGTTGACTGACCCGTTGGATCTCCTGCTCACTGGCCAGCGCGGCCAGCTTCAGGTCGATCTTCTTTTGCAGACGGGCGTAGCTGTAAGCGTTGAAGCTGCCTTCAAATTCCTGCAGCTCGCCGTTCTCCAGATGCCAGATCCGGTCGAAGCAGTGGGCCAGCAGATAGCGACTGTGGGTCACCACCAGCAGCGTGCCGCGGTAGGCGTTGATCAGATCACGCAGACTGTTGAGGTTTTCGAAATCCAGAAAAACGTCCGGCTCGTCCATGATGAGAAGGCCCGGGCGGCGCAGCATCTGGCGGATGACCTGCACCAGCTTCAGTTCGCCGCCGCTCAAGTTTTCCAGCGCCAGCGAGGCTTTCGCCTCCAGCTCGGCCAGCTGCAGCTGGCGGCGGATATTCAGTTCGTAGTTGTCGGCGTCCATGGCGTCGCTCTCGTCCAGCAGGTTCTGGTAGCGCGCCATGACGGCATCAAAATCCTCGGCAGTTTCCATCTCGGTGCACACCGCGCCGATGGCCTGCTCCAGCTGCAAAAAGTCCTGACAGAGGTAGTCGTAGACGGTGAGCGACTGGTCGCCTTCGCGAATGGCAAACTGGCTGACATAGCCGATGCGGCCTACGTTGTCATACTTGAGCTTGCCTTCAAAGGTATAGCGCTCCGGATCACGGATCAGGTTCATCAGCGTGGTTTTGCCGGTGCCGTTGCTGCCGATCAGGGCGTAGTGGCAATTTTCCTCCAGACGGAAGGAGACGCGCTGGAACAAAAGCGTGCTGCCAAATCCGAAGGTGAGTTTTTCGGCGTTGATCATAAAATCCCTCAATTATTTCGTGTACTTCCTGCTTATCATACGGACATTTTTTCCGTATTGCAAGGCTTTTTTTCAATCCTGCAGCAGGCCGTACTTGATCTGCACCCGTTCGAGCATTTTCAAAAGGGGACGGCCTGCCAGCGCCAGCGTTACCGCCGTGGCAATGCCGTGGGGCACGTTGGCGGTGAGAAAGCCGGTGATGTAGATGGGCAGCGCAGCGGTGCCGCCGGCCGACTTGATGCTGACGGTGAGATAGGTGCTGGTGTCCAGAATGGGACCCACCAGCAAAACGATCAGCACGAAACCCACCACCGAGAGCACGGCGATGTCCTTGATGCGGTCGGGCTTGCGCTTGAGCAGGTGAATGCGCTGCAGAATTCCTGCTGCCAGACCGCCCATGCCGTAGCCCATCATCTGCCACGGTGTCCACGGGCCCTGACTGAAGAAGAAATTGCTGACCAGCGCCGTTATCACACCGCACAAAAAGCCGCGTTCACCGCCGAAGGCGATGCCGGCGAGAATGATAAAGGCCATGGTGGGTTTGAAGCTGGGAAGAGGGATGACCACACGGGAGGCCACCGCCAGCGCGCACATAACGGCCATCAGAGAAAGCTCACGGGCCTGCGGCGTGCGCCGCTCGAAGGAGAGAAAGAACAGGGCCATGGTCAGTGCCATGACCAGCAGCGCGCCCAGATAATACTTGCGCTGGGAGATGGCGCACAGATACACCACCGGCGGCATCACCAGAATGACTGCGGCGCGCAGAAGGAGGGAGGTGCGTCGTTTCATGCTCTGCCGCCTCCCATCAGATGCACCACGTCCTCCGCTGTGACCGCCTGGGGGAACACATGGCGAGCCATGCGGTTGGCGGCGGTGGTGTAGAAGCTGTTTTGGGCGAAGAAGCGACGGGGCGTTGTGGTGGTGAGCACCTGTCCGTCAAAGAACATGCTGACGGCGTGGGCGTTACGGGCGCAGAACTCCACGTCGTGGCTGACCATCAGGATGGTGACGCCTTCTTTCAGCAGGCGGCGGAACACGCCGCCCAGCTGTTCTTTGAAGAAGTTGTCCAGACCCTTGGTGGGCTCGTCCAGCAGCAAAAGCTTCGGCTCGGTCAGCAGCACCTTGGCAAGGGCCCCGCGCTGCTGCTCACCGCCGGAGAGATCGTAGGGATGCCGCTCCAGCAGGCCCTCCAGACAGCAGATCTGCGCCATGCGGTCAATTTTTTCTGCCGCTGCGCTGTCATGGGGCAGCATTTCCATCAGGTCTGCGCGCACCGTATCTTTGACAAAGAGATTGCGCGGATCCTGCGGCAGCATGGCCAGCTTGCCGCGGAAGAGGTCTGACTCCCTGCGGATGTCGCGGCCATAGAACAAAACCTTGCCGCGATAGGGACGGCAGATGCCGCAGACAGATTTGAGCGTGGTGGATTTGCCGGTGCCGTTTCCGCCCAGAATGGCGTGGAAGCTGCCCTGCGCCACCTTGAGATCAACGCCGCGGAGAATATCGTCGCCGTTCTTTTCGTAGCGGAACCAGAGATTTTTCAGTTCCAGCGCCGCGGCGCCTGCGGCGGCAGTTTCCTCCGGCAGCGTGGCGGTGAAGGTGCGGCTCTGTGCCTGTTGGCTCAGCCAGCTGCGGCCTTCGCGCACTGTCAAGGGGCAGTCGGCGCCGTGGAAGCCGGCACCGTAGAAAATACGGACGGGGGAGGGCAGCGCGGCAAACATGTCGCTGTGCTGCGCTTGCAGCTGCGCGCCCACGGTGCGCGGATCGCTGTGGGCAATGATGCGGCCGTGCTCCATCACCACGCAGCGGTCGGCGGCGTGGAAGATATCTTCCAGCCGGTGCTCGGTGATGATGACGGTGGTGCCCAGTTCCCGGTTGATCTTGCGCACCGTGTTCAAGAAGTCGGCGGCGGCAATGGGATCGAGCTGGCTGGTGGGCTCGTCGAGAATCAGCACCTGCGGCTGCAGCGCCATGATAGCGGCCAGATTCAAAAGCTGCTTTTGGCCGCCGGAGAGTTGGGCGATATCCCGGTGGAACCAGTCCTGAATGCCGAAATAGCTGGCCATCTCCGCCACGCGCAGGCGCAGGATCTGCTGGTCCACGCCCAGATTTTCCAGTCCGAAGGCCAGCTCGTGCCACACCTTGTCGGTGACGATCTGGGCATCGGGATCCTGCATCACATAGCCGATGGCAGCGCTTTGTTCGGCAGGGGAAATCTCATCCAGAGAAACGCCGTCCAGCAGGATACGGCCGCTTTTGATTCCGTGGGGTGCCAGCGCCGTTTTCAGGTGGCGCAGCAGCGTGGTTTTGCCGCTGCCGCTGCGGCCGCACAGGGCGATATATTCACCCTGCTGCACTTGCAGCGTGATGTTGTCCAGCACCTTGCGCTCCGGGGCGGAAGCGTAGGCGAAGCTTAAATTTTCGATTGTAAGATGCGCCATGTCATGTCCTCCCAGAGATGCAGAATGGTGGGGATAGCCAGCAGGATACCCCATGCCGCAAGACCTGCGGCGCCCAGCGGCGTGTTGCTGCCGGCGATATAGAGATTGGGTACAAATTCGGCTGCGGCATAGCCGGCGGCCGCTGCCGCCATAGTCACGGCAGCCATC
>JAZKYM010000036.1:0-38489 GCA_045612165.1 Vescimonas sp. | reverse complement strand
CCCGACAGCCACAGTCTGCTGGCGCTGGATCACCCGTCCAACGGCGTTCTGTACGGCGCTGCCGTCCGGGACGGCCGGCTGTGGTTCTATCGCTATGTGTACGCCATGGACATCGGCGATCTGGTGCGCAGCGGCAGCTGGAAGGCCAGCAACGACAGCGCCATCGCCCAGATGAATCTCCAGCTGCTGAACGTGTCCAACGACCTCTACGGCGCGGAGGCCACCCTGTTCCAGCCGGGCGCACGGCTCTCCCTTGCGGTGGTCATGGGGGACAGCGCACCCTACGACATCGGCGTGGCCCATCTGGACGACGTGGCATTTGACCCCCTGTCCGAGATCGTCACCCTGTCCGGCCGCAATCAGACCGGGTTCTATCTGAAAGACCAGACCTTCGGCGCAGACTTCAGCTGGACGGGCAACGGCCAGACGGTGGTGGAGAACATCCTGGCATGGGCGGGCATCAAAAAGTATCAGGTGGGCACCTCCGGCACCACATGGACGTGGGTGTTTGACCCCAAAAACACCGTTCTGGAGGGCCTGGATCACATCGGGGCATGGTTCAGCGGCTGGGAAATGCGGGAACTGCCCTCCGGCATGGTGGTGGTGGGATATCCTGAATGGATCGCCGCCAACTTCCAGGCGACCGGATATTACCAACTCAACGTGGGCCGGGAAGTGACCCGCCGCAGAACCAGAAAGAGCGCCGACGCGGCATACTGCCGGGTCTATGTCACCGGCAAGGACGCCCAGGGCGTGGCCCTGGCTCCCATCACGCAGCCGGTGCGGAATTTCGACTTCTGGGGTCTGCCCGCAAAGAAAACCTATCACGACAACGCCCCGGACGGACTGACTCAGGAGGAGCTTCAGGCTTATGCGGAGGATCTTGCCGAGCGCTTGCAGTATGTGGGCATGGTAGACAGCATCACGCTGCCGTTCATGCAGCCCCAGCTGCTGGTGGGCGACGTGGCCCAGGTCTACTACACCGGCGACGAGCAGGCCACAAGCCTCGGCACCATCACATCCATCACCCACAGCTTCGGCCAGACGGGCTTTGCCACCCAGTTCACCGTGGACAGCGGCGGCGCGGAATCCGAAAACGCCGGGGCCGCGGTAACCAAGACCAGAGCGTTGGGTGGTTATACCCGCCAGCAGAACGTGCTGGACTTTATTAAGAATGTGGCCCATGGCTACTAAAGGAGGCGGATAGAATGGATCTTGAACACGAGCGCCGGATGACAGAGGTGGAGGCCAGGAGCAAGAGCAACACCAAGCGGCTTGACGACCTCGAAAAACGACAGGACGATTTGGATAAGCTGTCCACCTCCGTAGCCAAACTGGCCGAGCGTGAGGCCAGAATGGAAACGGATGTGCAGGAAATCAAGGCGGATGTGAAGCTGCTGACCGCCAAACCCGGCAAAAAATGGGAGAACATGGAAGAGAAAGTACTCTGGACAATCGTGGCGGCGGCGATTGGCTATATCTTGGCACAGATTGGGGTTGTCTGATATGTCATCCCTTATCCTGACGGCCATAGCGGCATTCCTGGCAGGAGTTTTCCTGGGCGGAGTGTTAGCCTTCACGGGGCTTAAAAAGCTGACCCAGGCGCGGATGATGTCGGTGACGAGGCTGTTGTTCATCGCCATCACATTTTCCGCACTGTCGTGGGTTTTTATTTCCTACGGCATAGCAATTTATTCCGCCGTGTATCTGGGGCAGGTGTATACAATGGCGGAGCTGAGTGAGCCTGCCATCACCGGCCTACTGTTCACGGTGGGATTGAAGGTACTGGAGAACGTATTTGAACACAACGACGGAGCTGTGTTTGGACACAGCAATCAAGGAAAGGATGATGCTGCGTGATGAATTATCTTGCGGAAAACTGGTTTCTGATGGTCGCAGCCGCCGCCATTGTCGGCATGTGCGTCTATGTGGTTTTTGATATTACCCGGATGCCCCGTGACGAGCAGGTCGCCCAGGTGCGCGAGTGGATGCTGTACGCGGTGATCGAGGCCGAGCGCGTGCTTGGCGGCGGCACCGGCCAGCTGAAGCTGCGCTTCGTGTACGACATGTTCGTGGAGCGCTTCCCCTGGATGGCCAAGATGATCGACTTTGAGTGGTTCAGCGAGCTGGTGGACGAGGCTCTGGAGCGTATGCGCAAGATGCTGAACACCAACAAGGCCATCAAGGCTGTTGTGGACGGTGAGGCTCTGTGAACAAGAAGCCCATAGAGTATATGCAGACCGATCCCAGGTGGAAGAGTCTGCCATACCGAGTGCCCGGAGAGTCCGCCACCATCGGCGGCTCCGGGTGCGGGCCTACCTGTGCGGCGATGCTGATCGAGACGCTGACGGGCCGAACTTACACGCCTCCCATGGCCTGTGAGTGGTCTATGGCGCACGGCTATAAGGCACTGAATCAGGGCACCTATTACTCCTATTTCGTTCCACAGTTCGCAGAGCATGGCATCGAGTGTACCCGACTGAACACTGCCAGCGTCTACGGCAAGCCCGACGACAAAGTTCACGAGGAAGCGCTGGCCCTGCTGCGCATGGGATATTACATCATCGCCTGCATGGGCAAAGGCAACTGGACAAGCAGCGGGCACTACATTGTGGTGTGGAACGCCCAGGAGCGATACGTCAGCATCAATGATCCAGCCAGCCGCCGCACGGACCGCCTGTGCGGCGATATGGCGACCTTCCGAAAACAGGTGAAGTATTACTGGGCTATCGACGCCCGACAGTACAACAACCACATGACCGAGGAGGACGATGACATGGCACCCAGATACAACACCGTGGCGGAGATCGAAAAGGCGGCCCCTTGGGCCATGCCTACCATCAACAAAATGATCGGCAGGGGTTTTCTTTCCGGTGGCGGTAAGAAGGACGCCAAGGGAAACCCTGCCGATATGGATCTGTCTATGGACATGATTCGTGTTTTCGTTACCAACAACGCCGCTGGTCTGTATGACTGAAAATGATTACCCATAACGCCCAACAACCTGTGATATCATAAAGACGCACTGGGGGAACAGCCCCGGTGCGTCTTTATTTATGAATCTGAGAAAAGAGATTACCACTCCTGAAGCAGACAGGTTGCGGAGCCTTTGCAACTTCACGGACGATGAGCGCAAAGTTTTCGATATGCGGATACAGGACAAGACGAATGTCGAGATTTCCTTGGCATTGCAGATGTCATCAAGGACGATTGACAGACGATGGAAGTCTGCGCGGTTGAAAATAGAAAAGATTATGGATCACCCTCGG
Source organism: Vescimonas sp. (assembly GCA_045612165.1). Classification (GTDB taxonomy): domain Bacteria; phylum Bacillota; class Clostridia; order Oscillospirales; family Oscillospiraceae; genus Vescimonas. Next base: position 35,220 of record JAZKYM010000036.1, on the reverse strand, counting down.
ACATTTTGAAGTCCGGGGGTGATTTTGCGTATTGGGCCAGCCTTGCGATGAACAGTGCTGGAGATGGCTTTTTGCCACGAAACAGTTTCCGTTGCAACTCGCGTGATTCCGGGTCGTTACCTCGCCACGCTTCGTCAATTGCTTCTTGTAGAGCTGCTTCGATCTCTTTGCACGGTACATTCTTTTTGATGGATAGGGCGGTTATGATAGCGTCTCCTTTAATTTCTTCAAAAAGAGTCATTGTGAACACCTCCGCCGCTATCATACATCGACCCGGATATCGAATGCAGTCGAATGGTGGCGCAAAAATGGCGTAAATGTGGCGCGTTTGTTTTATGTTTTTGTGAGACAATGCAGAAGAAAGGAGTGGTTACATGTCACAGGACCCCTATTCCCGTCTGCTGAGAGTCGGTATCCGTCCCGACTGTGCGGCAGAAACAGTCGATTATTATCTCAAATTCCGCTCCGCCGATGCTCTGGAGGAGTATCTTTCTTCACTTGAAAACCGCTTGGAGGTGAGCGATCGATGAGCTATAACCCTTACGGATACATGGGGATGGGACAGTATCAGCCTGCTCCTGTCCAGAGAAACGTAATTCCACAGCCGATGCAGCAGATGACGGCTACGCAGGGATTTGCAATGCGCCCTGTGACCAGTCGGGAAGAGGCTGTTGTGGCGCAAATCCCATTTGATGGTTCCACAAGCTGGTTCTACGACACCGCCTGTGACAAGGTGTACTCCAAGACCTACGACTTCAACACAGGCTCCGCGCCTGTTGTCGCATGGATGCGGGAACAGCCTTCTCCTGCCATGCGATACGCCACACTGGAGGACTTGTATAAGCTCAGAGATGAGCTGATGAACGGAAAGCCGGTGAATGTGGATGAGACAGTTTAACCCCCTGGATTTTATGTCCAATGCGATCCGTCAGCAGATGAACCCGAACACCATCATGCAGCAGATGGCTGCGCAGGACCCGCAGGCAAAACAGTTTATGAACATGATTCGCGGTAAAAGCCGCGCTGAATTGGAGCAAATCGCCCGCAATACCGCAAGGGAGCGGGGGACTACTCTGGAGGCGGTTGCCCAGCAGCTGGGCATTCCCTTCGGCAGATAACTGAATATCGCTTTCTGTTGCGGGGCCATGACGAAAACCCGATGCTTTGGTTAGCTTTCGGGGAAGCGTACGGCCCCGTTTGCTATACATCTCAACAAAAAAGGAGATTTTATTATGGCAGAAAGCAACGATTTCGCAATGGGTTACGCAATGGGTCAGGACTCCGGCGGCGGAGGTAACTCCGGCGGTCTGGGCGGCTTTGGTGATGGCTGGCTGGGTCTTATCCTGTTCGCCATGATCTTCGGCTGGGGCCGTGGCGGTATCGGTGGCGGCTTTGGCGGCGGTGGCGGCGGTGATTATCCCTGCGCCACTCAGGCAGATGTCCGCGCCGCTGTTGACCAGCAGACCCTCATCAGTAAGCTGGATCAGCAGACCTATGGTCTGGCCGACAGCACTTACGCCCTGAACAACACCATCACCAACGGCTTCCACGGCGTGGACAACGCCATCTGCACTCTGGGTTACCAGAATCAGGCCGGTATCAACACTCTGGCCGCCCAGCTGGCACAGTGCTGCTGCGACACCCGTGCTGCAATCGGTGATGTAAACATCGGCATCGAGCGCAACGGCTGGCAGATTTCCAAGCAGATCAGCGACTGCTGCTGTGACATCGAAAAGATGAATATGCAGAACCGCTATGACGCTCAGACCTACAACTGCAACACCATGCAGGCGATCGACAAGCTGGGCGACCGTATTATCGGTTACATGGCCGACCGCGACACCCAGAACCTGCGCGACGAGAACCAGGCTCTGCGCCTCCAGGCTTCTCAGGCTCGACAGAATCAGTATCTGATCGACCAGCTGCGCCCCTGTCCCGTTCCCGCCTACATTACCTGCAATCCCTACGCTGCCTCCTATGGTTACGGTAATTACGGCAATAACGGTGGCTGCGGCTGCGGTTGCGGCTAAACTGGTCTAAATCGACCAGCTAAAACATCGGGGCGGCAGTGATCCTGCCGCCCCTGAAAAAAGGAGAATGATCTATGAGATATTGCGGATATGTCAAACGACTGTGTCCCCGTCTGGTGTTCAGCGAGTCTGTTACCTATACGGCTCCGAACCTCGTCATCGACCTGCCTGCCGGGGCATATAACGACGGCCAGAAGTATTGCATTGTTATCACCGATGCGATTCCTGCGGCAACCGTCCGGGAGGCTCCTGTAGTATTCACTATCGGAGGCGGAGCGGTTCTGTACCCCTTTGTTTCCTGCGACGGCACTCAGCTGACCGAGCGCAACATTGACACCAGAACCCGATACTCTGTTTGCGTAGACACCACTGCCACCGGCGGCTCCTTCCGTCTGCTGGGCAGGGCGTGCGTGATGCCCACCAATAATAACCTGACATCTATCGACGGCACAGCTCCCGCTGCCGCTGGAGCTTAAGGGGGTGCGGACATGAAAAGCGGAATGAAAATGCTGATGTCCGCCAACCGTGGCCGCACAGATTGGCGCGAGAACTACGGGGAGGGCAACTACCCCCGGAACGGTTACAATGGCACACAGGACGAATACAGACGTTCTGGAGGCTATAGCAACACCGAGGGAAACTATAGCGGAACGAACAACCGTTCCGACTATACCCGGAACGAGTACCGCGGAGATGTGGATGCCCGGTTTCGAGATCGCCGGGGGCGCGAACATTACGATAATGGTCGGTATGCTCCGATGAGAAACGAAATGGATGACGGCATGGAGGACATGGAACCCGAAAGCCGCCGCAGAATGGCCCGCCGCTGGGATGGCACCTTTGCCCCTCGGAGTGAGATGCGGGAGGATAACGGCGGCGAGATGCACTACCCCATGCCCATCTATGAGCAGGGCGAACAGCCTCACATGAATCGTATTGGCTTTGAAGCTGAGAGCGAAGGCAAGCGATACATGGGTAACATCGTCCCCATGCGTGGCGGAGATAAAAAGATGACCCACGAAATGGCGGAAGAGTGGATGGCCGGACTCAAGAACGAGGACGGCAGCCGTGGCCCCAAGTGGAGCATGGAGGAAACCAAGCGCGTTATGAAACAGAAGGGCATCGAGGTTGATCCTGTAACCTTCTGGGTCGTCATCAATGCGCTGTATTCTGATTATGCCAAAGTCCTCAAAAAGCACAATGCCAGTACGGTAGATGTTTACGCTGACCTTGCCTGTGCATGGATCAACGACAAGGATGCAGTCAAGGACAAGGCCGGGGCGTACTACATGTACGTGGTTATGCACTAATTGCACACAGTTTTACACACGGGAAAAATAAAACCTTGCAAAATAAAGGGTTATAGCCGAATTGCACACGGGTTCGACTCCCGTCAGCCGCACCAAATTAAACCCCTGAGATTTGTATGAATCTCAGGGGTTTTTGTTATTATTCCGCAATAAAAACGAGTATATTTGATTTTTGTGTGAAAATAGTGTTTGCTCACAAAAGAGAAACTCACGCCGTAAAAGAGCGATTCACGCTTGGAGCGTGCGAATTTTGCACACGGATTTGCACACGGGTTTTACTCGGTCGGTTGATCCAGCTCTGTGCTCTTTTTGGGAGATACACCTTTCGATATGGATTCAAAATAACTATCGACCTTTTCACCGGCGGCATCTTTGTCCGGCTGGAAGAGATGCTGATAAACCGAGCGCATGGTAACGTCCGTAGACCAGCCTCCGCGTGCCATTGCCACCTTGTCAATGATTCCGAGGGACAGCATGACAGAAGCGTTAGTGTGTCTTAGACCATGCACGCCCACGAAGTCGATGTTGTTATCTTCACAGATTGATTTCATTTTCTTATAGAGGGAGTTTGGGTGCATGGAGAACACACGGCCCTCTCTGTGCAGAGGGGTGTAGTCCTTTAGCTTCTGCATGATATAGCTGGGACACTCCAGCGTGCGCCTTGATGCTTCCGTTTTCATTTCGTCGCGTAGGACATAACCGGAGCCATCAGCGGCTTTCACATAAGTGCGGCGGACATGGATCTTGTTATTTTCGAAGTCGATGCAATCCCAGCACAGGCCCATGATTTCAGATCGGCGCATACCGAGCCAAGTTGCCAGCAGCAGAGGGATTTCGACATAGCTTCCACGGATGGCATCGAAGAAGTCGATCATGCCCTGTTCGTCAAGGTATGCGTGCTCCTTGCGCTTTCGCTGCGGCATCCGAATCCTCTTAACGTTGATGTCGTGATACTCGCTGACAACGGCAACCACAAGGCCCAGGGCGTTTTTTATTGTCTTAGCCGATACGGACTTGGCATCTTCGTTGACGGCAATCTGGATGGCCTTCTCGTCGATTCTGGACACCTTTGTGCCCATGAGGGTACTGAAGCGATTGCGCTTTATCTCCTTGTATCCGTTCTGTGTGGAAGGGGAGAGGATGTTTGCTCTTGCGCTGATGTATTGGTCGATTGCATTGGCGAGGGTGATATTGCCTCTCCGGCTCTCTTCTTCTTCTTTCTTCTTCTGGATCAAGCCTTCCTTTTCGGCAAGAGCCAGAGCGTGCGCTCTTTCCGGCGTGTCCGCCGTTACGGATACGCGCTCACCATCCAGCATAATCTGCACTCGCCAGCTCCCGGAGGGGAGCAGGGTTGGGCGCGGCCTTAATTTCTCCGCGCGGGCCAATAATTGCTTTTTTTCTCGCTCCGTCATTGACATAGCTCCTCCCATTTTGTAAAATGAAAGGGCGCAATGGGTTGCACCAATTTTGCGCCCTCTAACCGTTCACGGTGTTCGTAGCACCGTGGGCGGTTTTTTATTTTTTCCTGCCATACCACAAAACCTGTCCATTTGTACGGACAATCAGAAAACCGCCGTGTAGAAAAAACGGCTTTCTTTTTGGTTGGTTTCCCAAGTTGATATGATAGAACACTTGTTCTATAATGAGCTAGAAGAGTTGGATATCGAATAACCGGCCGTCTGAATCCATCCCACATCTGGGTGCGTTTTGTCGTAGATCAGCGTGCCGATTATCAGCGAACCGAGCAGGGCGATGATGACGCACAGGGCGGCGATGGTCTTATCCTTCCGGGCAATGGTGTTGTCTCTGACCTCTGCCAGTTTCCGTTGGTCTTTGGCATGTTCCTTTAACCACTCGATTTTCTCCCTGGCCTCGTTGCGAACTGTGTCCAGTTCCTTTTGGTGGAACTCGTTGTACCGATTCAGCTTTGTGCGGAGGTCGTCGCTCTTTTCTCTCTCTGCTACCAACTGTTGCTGGAGCGCGACGATCTGCTCATCTACCCGCAGCTCCTCGCTGTTCATCAGCAGGGCGGCGATGTGGCAGGGGTACTGGCCCCAGCTTCCGCCGACCAGAACGTGCGTGATGTCCCGCATGGTTGACATTTTTATATCGTGCGTTCTGCCGGAGAGGATGGAGTTAAGCGTGCTGAGTGGGAGGTTGGCCTCCTCCGCCACCTTTGCTCGTGTTACGCCGAGCTTTTTTATTCTGAGGTTTGCCCATTCGACCCATCGGGAGTACTCCATAGCCATAAAATTCGGGCCGTCGCAGGTGTTGCTTAGAAAATTGCACACCAGGCAGATATCGTAGGGCTTGTTTGGGTCTGCATTTGCAATCGCGTTTTTCAGTTCCTTCGGAACGCTAATCACTACCTTTGTGGTGTCCAAAAAATCAGCTCCTTGTGGAAAACAATAGCTCCATATCGGAAAAATAATCTATCGTTGTGGTATAACAATCTGTCGTTATGTTTTGTAATCACTCCATATTGCTGTTTTTCGGCGCTGATGATATTCATTAAGCATCAGCAACGCACCTGAAAAACCGAAAACAGAAAGGAGAATTCATAATGGCAATCCACATGAACGCACTTTTTACCATCGCCTTTGCGGCAGTTCTGTACTGGCTAGGCAACTGTCTGGTGGCGCGGATCAGCTTACTTCGGGTCTACTGCATCCCGGCTCCGCTGGTGGGCGGACTATTATTCGCGCTGGCAAACACTGCCCTATACGCCACCGGAAGTCCATACTTCACCTTTGACAGCAATATCCAGACGCTGCTGATGGTGGCGTTCTTTACCACCGTGGGATTCACGGCGCAGATCAACGTATTAAAGAAAGGCGGCAAGGCGGTGCTGGTGGCAATGATCCTCGCCAGCGTGCTGACCCTGCTCCAGAACTTCCTTGGCGCGGGAGTGCTGATGGCCTTCGGGGAAGATCCCCGGTTGGGCCTTGCGGTAGGCTCCATCTCTATGGTGGGCGGCCCCGGCACAGCGGCATCCTTCGGTCCCGTGCTTGAGGCGGCAGGAGCCGAGGGCGGAACAGCGGTGGGTATCGCAGCTGCCACCTTCGGCTTGGTGATGGGTTCGCTCCTGGGCGGCCCTGCGGCAGATTGGCTCATTAAGCGTTACGGAATCGCAGGCCGCACGGCTGAAGAGGACGCAGCGGCCACCGTGACCGAGAAGAAAGCAAGGCTTTCCCCTGAAAAGATCGTCATGGCGCTGGCCCTTGTGGGCGCGTGCATGTCGGTGGCCGATGGTATGGCAAAGGGTTTTACAAATGTTGTCAACGTTAATCTTCCCTGGTTCGTGGCCGCCATGCTGGCGGGTGCGATCCTGAGAAACTGCTGGGTGTTCAAGGGCTTCCCCGATGAGGAGGCCGACCGAATCGGCGGCATCTGCCTCTGCGGCTTTTTAAGCATGGCGATGATGAGCTTGAAGATTTGGGACTTGGCAGAATTGGCTGGTCCTCTGGTCGTGGCGCTGGCATTGCAGACCGTCCTCGTCCTCGCGTTCAGTTACTTCTTTGTGTTCCCCCGGCTGGGAAAAGACTACGACTCGGCGGTGATGACCGCAGGCTTTATCGGCTTCTCCATGGGTGCAACATCAAACGCCATGGCGAACATGCAGGCTGTCACCCGAAAGTACGGCCCCAGCCCCACCTCGTTCCTTGTGATCCCCTTAGTTGGCGGAATGGGCATAGACTTTGTTAATATCTTCGTGGTTTCGGCTCTGATTCCTGTGCTGGGCGCTCTTGCTTGACGGCAAATCCCAAGCGCCCTGCTACAACTTAATATTTGGAGTCGGGTCTGACATTTCGCCGGCTGCTTCCCTTGTGTAACAAAGATTCTCGCCGCTGTCTGACGGGCAGGAAGGGAGAAAGGCAACTCTGGGGCAAATAACCGAAAAGACAGCGTGCGCAGGGCGTTTGGTGTATATGCTCCGCGTTTGAGGCAAGTTGCTGCGGCGGGCAATAGGTCGGAACAGATTTGACCGGCATTCGATGCGTATCCCCACCGCGCATCCGCCGGACAACAGCCGACAATCCGAGATGGATAATCATACCCCAAACCGCAGCACAACCTTAGTTCACGGAAGCCGCCCGTCATGGGTCCCGGTGGCGGGCGGCGATATAAAAAAGTACGCTCTCAAAAGGCCAACGGTGTTGACTTTTTGACAACGCACTTTAAAAAGCTTTCTCCTCTCTCTCCTCCTTACTTGGGGATGGCGGGTGGTGTGTGGGCAGCATCACCCGCCGTCTCCGAAAAAATCACTTAATACCAAGCAGCTTGCCCAGCTTATTCCGGCGTCCAGTTTTGGTGGTCGGAATTCCGGTGGCCTTTGCGATCTTCCGCTTTGCGCTGGTGACACCGAGGGCACGTTTCCAACTGAAGGACAAGCCGGGGATTTTGAATCCTTTTCTTGCCATAATTAACTCCTTTTTATCGATTAAGCATTTTGCGGGAACCACAAATCAAAACTCGACTTGGTATCAGAAGCGCGGTGCATCATTTGAATACCGGAAATTTCGTATGTGTTTGCGTTTCCGGTGTTGTTATAATCGATTTCGTGGTATCCGGACACAATATCCGACCAAGCGGTTTCTATTTCTGACTCGGTTAAATTCTTGTCCATAGAGAGAACGAAGTTTTTAAAGACCGGGTATAATTGTGTTTCGGAATTGGCAGATCCTGTTACGGAAACAGACTCAATCCCGCTCTGCGCATTGATCAACTCAATGTAAAGACCGTCGATAGATATGATTGCTTTCTCAGAAATGTTTCCCTTCTTTACGTCCCCTTCTAAAATATCAACTTCAGCAACATCGTTATAGTTTAAGATCCATTCATTAACCAACGGGTCATTTTCGTAAATAACGGGGACCTCTTCGGCGGGTGGCATCTGAGGCTCTGGCTCTTCGCTGGAACATGAAGTAAGCGCAGCAAGGCACACAATCAAGGGAATGATGTACTTTCTCATAAAACACCAACTTTCAAAAGGAGGGGCGCGACATGACGCCGATTTTGGACATCAATGAATTGTTAGATGAAGCGCCCGATCGGAATGAGGCTTGTATGTTTCTCGCAGCAATACAAGACCAGGAAAACAGGCAAAAAGTCATTTCAATCCTAAAGCACGCCGGATTAATTCCTTAGTGGTTTCATCGGCCTTGTTAAAGGCATCCAACAAAACAGCATCGTCATAGCTACGCTCATCGTTCTCCGGGACGGTGGGCGTTTCTTCGTTTCCTTTCAAATAATCCACAGACACATGAAAGTAATCTGCGACTTTTTGAATGTTTGCGTCCGTTTGGCTCTTACCGCTTTTCCATCTGGTAACAGTAGACCGCTGAATTCCTATTTCTTCTGCTACGGTTGAAGGGCTTTTTCCAATGGAATTGCACAGTTTCAGATAATTGGCATAAAACACAAGCAACACACCTCCGATTTGTGCAACACGCCGATGTTGCAAAAATTCACATAATGGGGTTGACTGTTGCAACTGTTTGAGGTAGTATAGGGACAAGAGTTGCAAATGTTTACAGCATAACCCCAAGACACAAGCGGTTGCCCGCCTGCGCCAAGTGTTTTTATGTATCTCGCACATTCATAGTAACACAATGCGTTAACTTTTGCAACTCGCTAAACCGACAAAAGTTTGACGACACTTTATTTTGTATCAATGTCTAAAAACCGGGACAGCTTTTTGTCGAATCTGAAAAAACGGAGGTGCAACGATGCCCGAAAAGTGGACAGGCGATTTGGTAGGGAAGATGCACAACAACCGAATCACCTACGACGACCTGGCCGGTGAGCTGGGCTGTACGAAAGCTTATGTATCTATGATCCTGAATGGAACCAGAAAGCCTGAAGGGATCAGAAACCGTATGGAGACGGCGGTGAAGAACATCATCGCACGCAGGAAGGAGCCTACCAATGACCAGAACCAGACAGCATAACCGCAAATACACCCCCGTGTGGCCCGTGGGACTTCTTCTGATTTCTACTCTGGCAATCTGGACCGCTTTCGGTTTTGCGTTTGTCCGGGCGCTGGAGATGGCGGCATGGTAAAAAAAGAACCCCGCCCAGCGCTGCAACGCTGAACGGGGTGAGGAGTGTATGCGAATGATGCTTGAATTCAGTATACACCCTCCAGATCGAAAAATCAAGAGCGAGGAGGGGTTAATATGGCGTTCACACCGGAAGAGCTGGCGGAGATGGCTGCCGCTGATGCTGAGATCGAGGCCGAGTTCTGCATGACGCAGGAAGAAATCGACGACAGCCGTGAACGCGATTACTTTTTCCGTGTAGACAGCATGGATAGAAAGCAGTTAGGCCAGCGTCGGTACTACGAATCTAACAAGGACAAGATAGCTGAGGGTCAGCGTCGGTACAGAGAAGCCAACAAGGAAAAGATAGCCGAGGGTCAGCGTCGGTACTACGAAGCGAACAAGGACAAAATAGCCGAGGACCGGCGTCGGTACTACGAATCTAACAAGGAAAAGATAGCCGAGGGCAAGACGGAAATTAAATCCCTTCGCAAACGGCTTGGTCTTACTCAGCATGCCTTTGCCGATTTGTTTGGGGTGACACAATCGACGATCTCGCGTTGGGAAAATGTTTCGGCTCCGGGCAATTGGCGAGAGATCGTTGATGGATTCGGAGGATTGCATGACCCTTAAAGAATGGGAACGTCAAGAGCGCAAGATCGTCAATGGGGGAGTCGCCTATTTCTACGACGATGTGCGACGCGAATTCCTCTACGCATACCGGCAGGGCCGCAAGTTCATCCTCCAGACAGAGGAAGACAACTACACCCTGAAAGCATCGTTTAACCTGAAGGACATCGGTCAGTATCTGACCGCGAAGAGGAGGTACTAAATGCCAAAAGTAAGACCCTTGACGGAGGCCCAGCGCATCGAGAAAGTCTATCAGGATCGCCTGAAATGGATGGCTGATGGCTTGGCAATCTACAAGAACCGAAACCACCTGACTAACGCAGAGGTAGCATCTGCACTGTCCATCGGTGTCAACACCGTGGCGAAGGTTCTCAACGCGGACGAGGTCAAGCTGTCCACCAAAGATATGCTGCGGCTCATGTTTGCCTGCGGTCTGACCGTTGGAAAGAAGCAGGAGGTAGTCAATGAAATGTCCTGAGATTAGGAACTGCGAGATCAACCGGCACGAATGTCGGAGCATCTGCCGGGACTACGCAAGAACCGGATTTGTCCTGGGCGCAGCAACGGCCGCCGCTCTGTTTTCTTTCCTTGAGTTTATCTTAACGTTTTTTTGAAGAGGTGCAGAATGAAGAAGATTGACCTTTTAGTCCAGCGGTATCTGGATTTCCTTTCGGCGGCAGATGCTCTGCTGTTCGTTGATGATGGAATTGTAACATCACATTTTGATGCAGTATCAAATCGAAAGCATCTTCATGTCAGTTTTGATTTTCTTGTGGAACTGGCATCTGAGGAAGGGCTGAAGATCGAGGCTTCTCCCTATCCTTGTGGCAAGGTACATGATACCGAGTATTCTGTCTGCTACGAGGGAATCACCATTTACGCTTTGGGGGTAAGAAATGGAACACCCTGACATCACAAGCGCACAGCGCACCGGTTACGCCACATTTTCACAACCCTCCGCAGAGCCGACAGAGCTGGATCGGGAGGAGTTTTTGAAGGACAACGCCGGTTCTGTTGTTAGGTGGATGATGGGCAACTACCGGGAGTTTTTGGAGGAATACATACAGGAGCACGAAGCGCAGTTTCGTGCATGGATGAACTAAGGAGGACGCATGGCAGATTTTTTGAAAAGAGTATCTGAGCTTCAGATGGAGCTGAAAGCGCCGAAGGGCCAGATGAACAAGTTCGGTGGGTATCGGTATCGCTCCTGCGAGGACATTCTGGAGGCGGTCAAGCCTCTGCTGCACAAGCATGGAATGGTGCTGACCGTTTCCGACGATCTGATGCAGTTTGATTCCCGGTATTACATCTGCGCCACAGCAACGCTTCGGGACACCGAAAGCAGCGAGTTTATAACCAATTCTGCTTACGCCAGAGAGGCGGAAACCAAGAAGGGCATGGACGAGTCCCAGATCACCGGCACCGCATCCAGCTACGCCAGAAAGTATGCGTTGAACGGCCTTTTCTGTATCGACGATACAAAGGACGCAGACACCGACGAATACACCGCCAGAACCCAGAACGCTCCCGCGGAGAAGAAAGCCTCCTTCTATGCCTGTGTTGATTGTGGCGCAAGCATCGAGGACTACTTCAACGGCAAAGACACGATCCCGGCTGCCGCATTGGCGAAGAGGTCCAAGGAGAGATACGGAAGCGTTCTGTGTGTTCAGTGCGCGAAGAAGAAAAAATGACCACCCTGACGTTTACTGAAGCGAAGATCCTATTTGAGAACGGGGTCTGGCTCTGCCTAAAGGTAAATGAGCCAGCCCCGGCACGGGGATTTGTTCTGGGTATGCTCCAGAAAGTCTATGAGTGCACCATCCAAGAGCACAGGAAGAAGCGCAGCAAGGATGCCAACTCCTATATGTGGACGCTGTTGGACAAGATGGCAGACGTTCTGAGAACGGAGAAAGAGGAGCTGTATCTGAGTTACGTCAAGCGTGTAGGTGTTTTTGTTGACTATGAGCTTCCTCCCGACAAAGCAAAGACCTTCTGCGTGGTATGGAATCACATGGGGACAGGTTGGCCCACGGAGGTTGTGGACTTTACTCCGGACGGAGAACGGCAGATCATCAGAGCCTACTACGGCTCCAGCACCTACAACACCAAGCAGATGTCCCGGCTCATTGATGCCGTCGTGATTGACTGCAAAGAGCTTGGCATCGAGACAATGCCGCCGGATAAGCTGGCGGCGCTAAAGGAGGACTGGCGTGGACAGCATCCTGCAAAGCCGTCGTGAGTGCATGGTTACCGGCGCGACCGATGGACTGCACAAGCACCATATTTTCTTTGGCAACCCAGGGCGCAGGATCAGCGAGGAAAACGGCTTCTGGTGCTGGCTGCGATGGGATTGGCACAACGGAGCCGAGTACGGTGTCCATTTCAACAGGGAACTGAATTTGGAACTGAAGCGGATGTGCCAGGAAGTATATGAACAGACCCACAGCCGGGAAGAGTTTATCCGGCTGATTGGGAAGAGTTATTTGTGAGGAGTGATTTTTGTGTTAAACAAAGTTTTTATCATGGGAAGACTGACCCGCGACCCCGAACTGCGCCGTACCCAGACCGGTACCGCCGTGGCTTCCTTTACCCTGGCCGTTGACCGGGATTTCAAGGACAAGTCCACCGGTGAGCGCACCACCGATTTTATCGATGTTGTGGCTTGGCGTCAGACCGGCGAGTTTGTCAGCCGCTACTTCACCAAAGGCCGCATGGCTGTGGTTGAGGGTCGTCTCCAGATCCGTGAATGGACCGACAAGGATGGCAACAATCGCCGAACCGCCGAAATCGTCGCAGATCAGGTCTATTTCGGCGATTCCAAACGGGACGATAATCAGACCGCTGGGAGCCAGAACGCCGACTACAGCGGCTACAGTGCCGCACCCCATGTACCTCAGTCCTTTACCGATCTGAGCGACGATGACGGCGAACTGCCCTTCTAAGGGGTGGTAATAAGTGAGAACACAGTTCACATGGTTTGAGAGCTTCACTCGCGCCGCACAGCGCATCAAGAACAAACAGCATAGGTGCACGTTTTACGACATCGTGGCAGAATACGCCCTTTACGAAAAAGAGCCAAGCATGGACTCTCTACCCGATTCTGTGGCGATTGCCTTTGAGCTGATCAAGCCGAACCTGGACGCAAGCAAGCGCAAAGCAGCAAGCGGAAAGGCAGGAGGAAGCAAGAAGCAAACCGCAAGCAAAACGGAAGCAAACGAGAAGCAAACCGCAAGCGAGAAAGAGGGGGAGAAAGAGAGAGAGAAAGAGAAAGAGAAAGAGAAAGAGAATGAGATAGAGGGAGAGGACGAATGTCTAAAAAAGGCGGATGTCGCCGTCGTTGTCTCCGCTTACGCAAACAAGATAAACGCCAACCCCGGAGAGCGGACGATTGCTGAGATCAAGGGGTTTGCGCAGACGATGGGCGCTGCGTGCTGTCTGAGAGCTATCGACATCGCTCTGGACGAGAGGAAAGCTACTTGGTCATACATCAGGGGCATTCTTCGCAGCAAGCTTGAGCAGGGCGTTCACAGTCTGGCGGATTGGGATGCGCTGGAAGAGAAACGGCAGAAGCAGCTTGAAGCAAAGCGGAAGGGGTTTGTGCCGACTTCGAATGAACCCCAGAAAGAGGACGATTCCGAGGATCTGATTCGCATGTTGCGGCTTATGGAGAAGCCGGAAGGGAACAAGAACGATGGGGAAAGCTGAACGTGAGAAGGGGAAGCGCGGGGAGCGGATGCTGGTCCGCTTCCTGCGCGACCTGGGATATGAGTGCCGACGGACGGCGCAGTATTGCGGCAAGACTGGCGATGCATCCGATGTGGTTGGCCTTCCTTGGCTGCACATCGAGTGCAAATTTGTGGAGAACCTGAACGTCAGGAAAGCATTGGCGCAAGCAATCCACGATGCAGCGAATGGACTCATCCCCGTGGTGTTTCACAAAAAAAGCAACGAAGAGTGGCTTGTGACGATGCGGGCAGAGGACTTCATGGAAATCTACAGAGAATGGGAGGCGAACAGATGAACTATGCAATTTTCGAAGGCAGCTCATCCCGGCTGTTGTTCCTGGGAACCGCCGAACAATGCGGGCAGGAGCTTGGGGTACCGCCGGAAAAGATTGAGATGTGGGCAAAAGGGGCTGGGCACACCGGAAAGGGTCTGGCGATAATGAGCATTGAGGCAAGCAATCCGATGCGGTGTCCCTGCGAAACCTGCGCAAAATCGCCCCACACAAAAGGGGTGGTCAGCGCATCCTGCGACCAGGCAGAATGCGGAAAGTGGACAAAATGGGCGGCGATGTATTGGAACCGCCTGCGGAGAAAGTACATGAAAAGATGAATTTTGATGTGATAAAACGAGACGAAGTGCGGGTTATGTACGATCAGGCCGCAAACAAAAGCATGCAAATCAAAATCATGGCCGATCTGATGAGTTGCGAAGTGGAGGACGTCTGCAATCTTCTTGGGATTGCGCACACGAAGAAGCGAACTTACGGCAAGATTATCGAGGAAAAAGCCCTAGAGATGCACCGAAATGGAGCGACCACAAAGGAAATCGCAAAGTCGTTTGGTGTTACAAAGGACGCAGTCAAAGCCTGGAAGTGGCGAAATGGTCTGGTAAAGCAAAGCGCAGAGACGAGAGCAAAATATGAAAAATTCCAGAGTTTGTACGATCAGGGAATGAACGATTCTCAGATTGCTGCGGAAACCGGGGTGAAAAGGAAAACCGTTTGCGACTGGAGAAAGCAGAACAAACTTGAGGCTCACACATGTTGCCGCAAGAACTGGGAACAGTGCGATGAAATCTACTTACCTCTGTACCAAAAGGGAATGACCGACAGCGAGATTTCCGAGGTATGCGGTGTGAATCCGTGGAACGTGAAAACCTGGAGAAAGCGCAACGGACTGAAAAGCAACCGCGGCGCGAATTGTGTCTCTGTTGGAAGAAAAAAGAAAGATTGGGAAGAATCAAACCGCCTGTACCGCCCACTGTATGACCAAGGATTGAACGATCATCAGATCGCAAGAATCACTTTTAGCGACGCACGAACCGTTTTCGACTGGCGGCATAAATTCAATCTTCCTGTGAATGGGAGGAAGTGCAAATGAACGTTTTTACAACGACCATCATTCTGGAGTGCGAACAGCGGCTGGACAATGTGAAGTGGCAGAAATGCCTGTCTGATGCTGTGGAGCAGTACCGAGCAAAGACCGGGCAGGATGTACGCAGCGTGCAGTTTAGCGTGAAGGGGGAGGAGCGGTAGTGGAGCACATCTTGTCCCTGAGTTATGGCAAAGACAGCCTTGCCTGTCTGGGGGCAATCGAGCAGCTCGGATGGCCTCTGGACAGGATCGTCCACGCGGAGGTATGGGCAACAAACACCATACCGGCAGACCTTCCTCCGATGGTCGAGTTTAAGAAAAAAGCGGACAAGATCATCCTGGAACGGTGGGGCATTGAGGTTGAGCACGTTTGCGCCACAACAACTTACGACGAGTTGTTTTACAAGATTCCGGAAAATCGCAAGATAAAAAATACGACGTTTGATGGCAAGTGCAGAGGTTTTCCGTTCCAAAAAGGCGCATGGTGTCAGCGTGATTTGAAAGTTAGCGTGCTGGACAACAAACGGAAGAAAAACTTTCAAGACGATGTGTTCTACAAGGTCAGGAAGAGCGGCAAAAACGCCGGAAATTTTCCCGGGTGGCCTGCGGTTGGTGCGCCGGAATGCAATGGTGCGCTTAAAAGGCCTGTTTTTAAAAAAATCGAAAAAGGTTGCATTCAGTATATTGGGATTGCAGCAGACGAACCGGCTCGATTCGGAAACCTGACCGAGACAAAGAAAAGTCCGCTTGTCGAGATCGGCTGGGATGAAGCATATTGCCGCCAATGGTGCGAAGAGAACGATCTGCTGTCCCCCATCTACACAACCGCCACGCGGGGCGGATGCTGGTTCTGCCACAATCAGGGAGTTGGTCAGCTTCGGTTGCTGCGGAAGAACTACCCGGACTTGTGGTCGCTGATGCTCAAGTGGGACAAGGATTCCCCGGTATCGTTCAAACCAGACGGACACACGGTGCATGATTTCGACCGGCGATTTCAACTGGAGGACGAAGGAATGATCTACGCAGACGACCGCTTTAGGTGGTCGATGCTGGATGATGAATTGAATTACAGGTGGTTTTGATGAAATTTGTTTTTGCGCTTTCAATCTGCCTGCTCTTACAGGCCGCATCATTCTACCCGTTTTACTTAGCGTGGAAGCAGGACAAGGATAAATACGGTAGCGATCTGGGTGTTCCGCTGAGAAAGCGGTTACTGGTCTGGTTTGTGATCTGCCCGGTCTGGGCGCTTCCGTTTGCAACGATGGCAGGAGGTACGATTTGAAAAACTGGAATAGGAGCATCAACGGGGTTCGATTTCCCGACTGTTGCAGAGAATGTAAACCGCCTAAGAGACACTTGCATTGCCATGCGAGCTGCGAGACGTATCTGCAAGCGAAGGCGAAGTTTGATGTCGAAGCTGATGCGGAGCGCGCCGCCAGAAAAGCGGCAGCAGAGGCCAAAAGAGCGGAGTTTTTGATGAAGAAAGGGTGACGGCAATGGCTGAGTATATCGAGCGGGAAGCGGCAAAGGAAGAACTTGTTTCGTGGGCGAGGTGCATCAATTACCCTAAGTACCTTTTGACCGAAGATGCCATGTGCGTTCTGGATGGTATGAAAGCCGCCGATGTGGTGGAAGTGGTGCGGTGTAAGGACTGCAAGTATTACACTACCGAAGATTTCGACGGGGACATTTTGTGTGGCTGTAAAGTGTATTGCGCGATGCTCGACATTACGCCAGACGGTTTCTGCTCCTACGGAGAACGGAAGGACGGTGCCACATGAAGAACCCACTTTGGATGATCGGCTTTCTTGCTTTGGCAGTGCTTTTGCTGACCGGCTGCGGGGCCGGGTGAGAGATATAAAAATTGGAGGGATAACCCGATGGAAAACATTGATTACCGGGCATATATCCAGTTGCAGGCCTGTCGGCACAAGCTGACCCGGCAGCAGTACAAGACCCTGCGCGGTCAGGTTATGAACGGCGAAGGCAAGGCCGCGTTGAAGGGTTTAAAAAAGATTCTGGAGGCGATTGCGTGATGGGCGTATATCTGAACGATCAGGTGGCAAAGGCGGACAGCGGGAAACCCCGCCCCACTCTGGTCCCTGTCGCACTGATCCGGGCGGTGACTGCGGTGCGGGAATACGGTTGCAAGAAGTACAGAGATCCCGACAACTGGCGAAAGGTATCACCCAAGCGATACAAGGATGCGCTGTACCGCCATTGGCTGGCATATCTGGACGGTGAGAAAGCAGACGAAGAAAGCGGCCTGCCTCACCTGTGGCATATCGCCTGTAATGTGGCGTTTCTGATTGTGATGGAAGGAGATGGAGAGAATGAACATTAAACTGCTGGAATATCCCACCGAGGCCGACTGGCTGGCTGTAAAGCAGCGTGCTCTGGTGACTATTGGCCTCAACGCCAAGACCGCGCCCGACCTGGATTGGAAGCGGTCCATCCTGGAAGCACGGCATAGTCCCATCCGGCGACTGCACTTTGCGTTTCTTCTGGAGGACATTCCTTCCTGGGTGAGCGTTCATCTGGTGCGCCACATCCACGCACAGCCTTTTGTGAGAAGCCAGCGCAACGATCGGCAGGACGACTACGACCGCAACAAGGCTCCGCAGGATGCCCCTGTGACCATGATCTGGGACATGAACGCAGAGGAGCTGATGGTCATTGCAAACAAGCGGCTGTGCAAACAGGCAAGCGAGGAGACGCGAATGGTCGTGCAGACTATGTGCCGTGAGGTTCTGAGCAAATGCCCGGAGTTTGTGGGACTTCTCGTTCCTATGTGCCAGTACCACGGCGGTGTGTGCCATGAGATGAACCCGTGCGGAAGGGGCATTAAAAATGCGCCTGATGTCAGATAACGACTGGAATCACATTGCGACGGCTTACCGCAAGGGGCAGGAACTGACGCTGGAGCGAGAAGGGCCTCACGAAAGCATATCAGTCAGCGTATCACCTGCGGAGCCACCGTGGGATGTGGAGATGCTGGTCGGTATCGTACATTACAGGGACGGAAGAGGAATGGAACGAAAGTGGTGCGCCACGCCGGAGCAGGCGAGGGAGCACACCAGACACCTAGAAAGGATAGGAGCAAAAAAATGAAGCGGGCCAAACGGAATTGGTGGGGATATGCCAAGTCTATGGTCAGGCGATACCCGGACAACGTAAACGAGGACGAAAGGAAAGCGGTCGAGGCGGCGATCGAAAAAACCAAAGGACTACAGAACGGAGAAGCCAGACTGAAGGTTATAGACCTGATGTACTTCAAGGCCACGCATCAGATGGAGGGTGCGGCGCAGAATGTGCATTATAGCTATGACAGGGTGAAGACATGGCACTCTGATTTTATCTGGGAAGTCGGAAAAAACTTTAATTGCAAAGGACTTTTTTAAAAGATTACCCAAGAATTTCAGGTCAATAGTATACGATAAAGGCGGAATCAGATTTACCCACTGATTTCGCCTTTCTTCTTCTTCTCCCAAACCCCCCTGCCGGTGTGCCTCCGGCGGGGGGACATATCCTGGGATGCTTGGGGCAGAGCGGACCGGGCTTCTTTATGACCTCCTTTCAATATATCGGACACCCTGTAAAAGTCTGACCGGGACCGCGGAGCCAGTGCAATTCTGGTTGGGGATTATACGCCGATGTAGCTCAGTAGCAAGAGCCTTGGAGCGTGGGTGCAACTCCCACCATCGGTACAACCGACCCGGATGGGTCGGAACCATATGTTGTGGAATAATTTGTGGATTGACAGCCGGAAAGACGGCTGACGATGTGAAAGACCATTGACTGTGGAAAGACACTATACCGGAGGCTTGCGTTTGGTTATGCACCGGAGAAGGGTAACCAGGCCCGTCCGATCGTGGGGACGGAACTGGCGGCAGCCACGATCTGCCGCACCGGGGTCGCTCCCCTCCGTGAGAGTCGGACGGATTCAAACCGATAACTTTGTGACCTCCTGGAATAGCGACAGGGCAAGCCGAGACAGTCGGCACATTGGTCGATAAACTTGCTCAAGTTCGCGTTGGACATCAAGCCACGCGGCGGCGTCGGCGGCTCACGCTACCGACTCCAAAACCACGGCCTTTTAATGCGGGGCCGTGGTCTTATGGGGATATAGCTCAGTAGGCAGAGCGCCTGCATCGCAAGCAGGGTGCCAGCGGTTCGATTCCGTTTATCTCCACCACCCGGATCGAGAGGTCTGGGTTAGTGATAGTAGTTGTAGATAGCCGAAGCGCGGCGGCATATCCGCGCAAACGCAGAACTGGTGTAACGGTAGCACTACAGCCTTCCAAGCTGTAAGCGCGGGTTCGATTCCCGTGTTCTGCTCCATAGGCGTGCCGGGAAACCGGCGGGAAAGTCCACCGCGTAACGTCAGGGCGGGAGGCTGCGGTGATAAAGGGTGAAAAGAAATGCTGTCGATTGAATATCTGTCTGTAAGTGATCTTACGCCATACGAAAAGAACACGCGCAAACACCAGAAGAAGGACGTTGCAAACATCGTCCGAAGCATCGAGAAGTATGGCATGAACGACGCCATCGGCATCTGGGGTAAAAAGAATATCATCGTTGAGGGACATGGTAGATGGCTGGCTTGTATGCAGCTGGGAATCGACCGTGTTCCTGTTGTGCGTTTAGACCACCTGACAGACGAACAGCGCAGGGAGTACGCTATCGCACACAACGCAACCGCGGAGCTATCCGAGTGGGATCTGGATATTCTGAGCGAGGAACTGGACGATCTGGATCTGAGCGACTTCGACTTTGATTTTGGTCTGGATGATAAGGACGAAACAGAGGTCGTGGAAGACGAAGCGCCGGAGATCGACGAGAAAGCCGAGCCGGTGTCCAAACTTGGCGACATCTGGCAACTCGGTCGTCACAGGCTGATGTGCGGCGATAGTACCGACAAGGCAACCGTGGAAATGCTGATGGACGGCAAGAAAGCGGATATGGTGTTTACTGACCCTCCGTATGGAGTAAGTTATACTGGTGGTTTGCAGTTTAAAAACGGAACGGTCGAAAAGAACAATCGACAGATGATTAAAAATGACGATGTGGATATATATGAAGATGTTTTCCGCATTTTGTCTACATTTAGTAATGGTGCTTGTTATATATGGTTTGCGGGCACAAAAGCTGCAACACTCTATAGTGCGGCAGAAAAGTATGGGGAAATTCACGCACTGATTATTTGGGTAAAGAACGGCGGATATGGTGCGTTGAACGCAAATTATAAGCAAAAGCACGAACCCTGTCTTTATTGGAAACCCAAGAACTGCAAACTTAATTTTGTTGGTGCTACAACTGAAACAACGGTGTGGGAAATCAACAAGGATGGTGTGAATGGATATCATCCAACACAAAAGCCTGTTGCACTTCCTGCAAAGGCAATCGGCAATCACGATGCAAGAACGGTTCTTGACCTATTTGGCGGTAGCGGTTCAACCCTTATCGCTTGCGAACAGTTAGACCGCACTTGCTATATGATGGAACTTGACCCCAAGTATTGCGATGTCATTATCAAGCGATGGGAAACCCTCACAGGTGAAAAAGCGGTGCTGCTCAATGGATGAGACAAGGGCAGCGTACATGGAACTACGCAAGTACGGAATCCATCTGACCAGCCAGCAGTACAACACCATAAAAGGTCAGATCAAGAGCGGAAACATAACGGCAGCAATGAAGGGACTTGATAAGGTGCTGAAAAGAAGGGGGCTTTAATATGGCCACGGGCGGAAGGCCGAGGAAAGAAATAGACAAGAGCCAGTTTGAGAAGCTGTGCGGCCTTCAGTGTACCCTGAACGAAATAGCATCTTTCTTCCAATGCTCAGAGGACACCGTAGAGCGATGGTGCAGACGGGAATACAAAGAAGGTTTTGCGGACGCATATAAAAAGCACTCCGGTTCGGGCAAAATATCGCTCCGAAGGGCACAGTTCCGGCTGGCGGAAAAGAACGCATCTATGGCGATCTGGCTTGGCAAGCAGTATCTGGGCCAGAGAGACAACGCGGAAAGCTGGATTCCCGGAGACAAGGCGCAGGAGGACGGCCTGAGCAAGAGCCTGCGTGAACTGGGTGAGGAGCTGATCAGCGATGATTAGTCCCAAGCAGAAGAAGATTCTGGCCTTCCCTTATTCCGACTATGATGCGCTGATCTGCGACGGAGCTGTCCGATCTGGTAAAACGTCCATTATGATCGTGGCGTTTATCGACTGGGCAATGCGTGAGTTTTCGAACCAACGCTTTGGCATCTGCGGAAAGACGGTGGACAGCGCGACTAAGAACATCGTCACCCCGTATATTTCGATGACATACGCCAAGGAGCGATATACACTGCGTTGGCGAAGGTCGGACAAGATTCTGGAAGTGAGCCGGGGCGCGGTAAGGAATTACTTTGAGATATTCGGCGGCAAAGATGAATCGTCCTTTATGCTGATTCAGGGCCGCACGTTAGCCGGTGTGCTGATGGATGAGGTTGCGCTTATGCCGCAGTCTTTCGTCCAACAGGCGATGGCTCGATGCTCTGTAGACGGTGCGAGGCTGTGGTTCTCATGCAACCCGGACAACCCGAACCACTGGTTCTATCTGAACTGGATACAGAAGCACAAAGAAAGAAACGCGCTTTATCTGCGGTTCTCCATGGAGGACAATCCGAGCCTGAGTCAGAAGATTCTGGAGCAGTACAAGAACCGCTATACAGGCGTTTTTTACGATAGATACATACGAGGGCTGTGGGTCGCTGCGGAAGGCCTGATCTATCCGATGTACGACAACACCGCACCGACCGAAGAACGACAGTATGAAAAATACGTTGTATCTATGGACTACGGCATCCAGAACCCCACGGCGATGGGATTGTGGGGCCTGTGTGACGGTGTTTGGTATCAGGTCAAGGAGTATTACCACTCAGGTCGGGAAACCAACGAACAAAAGACAGACCAGCAGTATTACGACGAGCTGGTGAAGCTTGCCGGTGATCTGCCGATCTGGCGGCTTATCATTGACCCCTCCGCTTCTTCCTTCATCGCCTTGGTGAATCAGAAGAAGCGTTTCACCATTCTGAAAGCAAACAACGACGTCCTGGATGGTATCCAGCACACGGCGCAGTGCTTGTCGGAGGGGAAAATAAAGGTCAACGACTGCTGCAAGCGGACGATTCAGGAATATGGCCTTTACCGATGGGATGAGAAGTCCGCAGAGGACAAACCCATCAAGGAAAACGACCACGCAATGGACATGACCCGCTACTTTGTCAACACCATGGGCATCTGGCGAAAGAAAACACAGTACACACCAATGATTTACAGATGACGGACGAAGGACTGCTCCGTCAGAAAGGGGCAGTATGAAAACGTTTCAGGATTTGACCGCTGTCGGAGAGTCCGAAAAGGGCAGAATGGACTTCGTTCTGTCCGCAATCAGCCAGCACAAGCAGACGGAGGACTATCAGACAGCCAAAAACGCGCAGCTCTACTACAAGCACCAGAACCCCACGATCATGCGCTATCAGAAGATCGTGCGCAATCTGCTGGGGCAGGCTGTGGTCGATACGTTCAGCGCAAACCACAAGATCGCATCCAACTGGTTCTTCTACTTCACCACTCAGGCCGTCCAGTATCTGCTTGGTAACGGTGTGACCTTTGAGGACGAAACCGTCAAGGATAAGTTCGGCAAGGGATTCGACGGCAAGCTTCAGAAGCTGGCAACCGCCGCCAAGACCGGTGGCGTGGCCTTTGCGTTTTTCAACGTGGACAGGATCGACGCATTCGATCTGACTGAGTTTGTTCCCCTCTATGATGAGGAGACAGGCGCTCTGTCTGCCGGTGTACGATTCTGGCAGGTGGACGAAGATAAGCCGCTGAGAGCCACCCTGTACGAGCCTGACGGGTATACCGAGTACATCCGCCGCAAGGGCAAGGACATGGAAGTCAAGCAGGAGAAGCGCAAATACAAGGAGCGCGTGTATCGGAACGAGATTGAGACCGAGGTTCTGGACGGGGAGAATTACCCCGGATTCCCCATTATCCCCCTGTACAACGTCAACCGGCAGAGCGACCTTGTTGGCAATCGCGGCACCATTGACGCTTATGACCTGATGGTTTCCAAGCTGGTCAACAACGTCAGCGAGGGCGATCTGGTGTACTGGATTCTCAAAAACGCCGACGGCATGGACGACATGGACGATGTGCAGTTTTTGGAGCGTCTGCGCACCATCGGTGTGGCCCATGTTCGGCAGGACGGAGAAGTAGAGGCCCACAAGGTGGAAGCGCCTTTTGAGGCAAACGACCACACAATCGACAAGCTGAAGAATCAGCTTTTCTCTGACTTCATGGCTCTGAACGTGGAGCAGATTCAGGCGGGAAACGTCACCGCAACGCAGATCAAGGCGGCATACGAGCCTCTGAACCAGAAATCCGATCTTTTCGAGTATGAGGTCATCGACTTCATCCACAGACTGTGCGAGTTGGTTGGAGTTGAGGCAGAACCCAGCTTCAAGCGTTCCGTCATCGCCAACCAGACCGAGGAGACCAACATGGTTCTCGCTGCGGCCACCTATCTGGACGACGAGATGATTCTGGACAAGCTGCCCTTTATCACACCGGACGAAAAGAAAGCACTTCTGGAGCGCATGGATGCCGAAGGACTGAATCGCATGACACCCGGAACCGACGAAGTGGTCGAGGAGGAGTAACCGATGGACGATTTTGCGCACAAGGAAACAGAACGCATCCTGTCGGAGCTGGAGCGCAAAATCAGGGCATTATACGCGGACGCAAGCCGGGACATGAAGAAGAAGGCAGAAGTCTACTTCGCTCGGTTTGCGGACCGCGATAAGAAGCAGAAAGAGGCTCTGGAAGCCGGGAGAATTACTGAGGAAGAGTATCGCCAATGGCGTCTGGCACAGATCGGGCGCGGAGAGCGGTTTGAAAAGCTCCGAGATGAGCTTGCAGAGCGCATGACCGATGCAAACAAGGTCGCCGCCGCTTATATCAACGACCAGACGCCCGGAATCTACTCCCTCAACCACAACTATGAGGCATACACCATCGAAAAGGTGGCTGGAAATGTCGGCTTTACCGTCTGGGACGAGCAGACGGTGCGCCGACTGATTCAGGAAGATCCAAATCTGCTGCCGAAACGCCGGGTAAATGCTCCGAAGGATAAGAAATGGAACCGCAAACGGTTTGCGGCTGAGATCACCAGCGGTATTTTGCAGGGTGAGAGCATCGGAAAGCTTGCAAACCGTGTGCAGAACCTGTCCGATGCCAACCGTGCCGGAGCAATCCGTAACGCCCGGACAGCGGTAACAGGAGCGCAGAACGGCGGACGGCAGGCCAGTTATGACCGGGCGAAGGAAATGGGCTTGAAACTACAAAAACGGTGGATCGCCACAAAGGATATGCGCACTAGACACGAGCACGCCATGCTTGACGGACAGACCGTGGAGCTGGACAAGCCTTTCCAGATAGATGGACACAAGCTGATGTTCCCCGGCGACCCGACCGGCCTTGCAAGACTGGTCTGGAACTGCCGCTGCACCATGCGGACGGTGGAAAAAGAGGGTATTGAAGCGGAACCCCGGCAGATGCGAGTGCGCGACCCGGAGACGGGGCGAAACGTTTTGGTCAATGATATGACCTATTCTGAATGGCTGGAGTGGGTGAGCAATCGTGGCGGATGATGTTCTCTTTATCGACAACAGCAAACAGTTCCGGGAAGCATTTGAAGCAGCCTGCAAACGCGCGCTGGAGCGATGCGGTATGCAGGCGGAGGGTTACGCAAAAGACCTGGTCCCTGTTGACACCGGAAACCTGCGCAATAGCATTACCCACAAAGTTGCGGAAGATGTGGTATATATAGGCACGAACAACGAGTACGCCGCTTATGTGGAGCTGGGAACCGGCAAATATGCAGAGGGCGGTCGGAAAGATCCTTGGGTCTATCAGGATGAAGAGGGCCGCTGGCACCACACAGACGGCCAGCGGGCGCAGCCTTACCTGAAACCCGCCGTTGCAGACCACAAGCAGACGTACCGGAACATCATCAAGGAAGAGCTGGAGAACGCTTAATACAGTAAAACCCGCGAGGAAACGCGGTTTTTATACAACTATCGCCCCCAAAGGACTGGGGCCGAAGAAACGGAGATAGAAAACATGGCACTGACTAGAAAACTTTTGAAGGGTATGGGTCTGACTGATGAGCAGGTCGACACCATCATTGAAGCCCATACCGACACCGTGGACGGCCTCAAGTCCGACATCAGTAAGTACAAAGCTGACGCGGAGAAGCTGCCCACTGTCCAGAAGGAGTTGGACGATCTGAAGGCCCGAGGCGACGACGGCTGGAAGGACAAGCACGACAAGGTCAAAAAGGACTTTGACGACTACAAGACCGGGGTGGAGTCCGAGAAGAGCAAGGCGGCAAAGGAAAAGGCTGCCCGCGCTTACTTCGAGGGCAAAAACATCATCGGCAAAAGCCTTGAGCTTGCCATGAGAGCCAGCGCAGCAGAAATCGCTGGACTGGAACTTGATGGCGAGAAAATCAAGGACACAGCAGTTCTGGACGGTCTGGTCGCGGGTGATCTGGCATCTCTGGTGGGTTCCACCGGTGTGCGCGGCATCAACACCGCAAATCCTCCCGCTAACAACGGAAGCGGAAGCGCAAAGACCAAGGACGACATTCTGAAAATCCGAGACGGCGTTGAGCGCCGCAAGGCTATGGCAGAAAATCCCCACCTGTTCGGACTGTCTGAATCCAAATAAAGAAAGGATTTTGAAAAATGGCTGTTGAGAATAATACCATTATGCAGGCTGACCTGGCACGTGTGCGCATGGTCGATTTTAACCTTCAGTTTACCGGTTCCCTGCGCAAGCTGATCGAGGCGCTGGGTGTTACCCGCAAGATCGCCGTCCAGGAGGGCGCTGCCCTGAAGATGCTGACCGTTACCGGTACTCTGGAGAGCGGCGCAGTCAACGAGGGCGATCTGATCCCCCTGTCCAAGTATGAGACCGTTGAGACCCCCGTTGGTGAGGTCAAGCTGAACAAGTGGCGCAAGGCCACCACCGCCGAGGCTATCCTGAAGGGCGGCTACGATCAGGCTGTTGGTGCTACCACCGACAAGATGGTCAAGGACATTCAGAAGACCATTCGCACCGGTCTGTTTGACTTCATGGCAACCGGCTCCGCTACTGCGACCGGTTCTGGCCTCCAGGCCGCTCTGGCCAACGGCTGGGGCAAGCTGTCCGTCCTGTTTGAGGATGATGCTGTTGAGACCGTCTACTTCCTGAACCCCATGGATGTCGCCGATTATCTGGGCACCGCGCAGGTCACCATGCAGACCGCTTTCGGCATGACCTACATTGAGAACTTCCTGGGCCTGGGAACCGTGTTCCTGAACAGCTCTGTCCCCCAGGGCAAGTACTACGCCACCGCCAAGGAAAACATCGTCATGTACTTCGTCAACGTTGGCAGCGGCGACATTCGCGCCTCTTTCAACCTGACCACTGACGAGCTGGGCTATATCGGCATCAACGAGTATCCCGATAACGACACCGCCCGCGTTCTGAATCTGGTCATGTCCGGCGTCACCTTCTTCCCTGAGCGTAAGGACGGCATCGTCGTCGGTACTATCGCGGGGGGCTGACCGGGTATAGTCTAAGACCCGCCTACACCGCAAGCGACCTTGAGAGTATGACGATTGCAGAAATCAAGGCGCTTGCCGGTGAGCTGGGCTATACCCTGACCGCAACGCGAAAGGCGGATATTATCGCTGAGTTTCTGGGGCAGCAGTAAGGGGGAAAAGTAATGCTGGAACAGGTACTTCACTACATGAAAAACTGGTTCCCTGTCTCTGATGGGCAGCATTACGGAACCTTTGCAATTGAGAACGGGGGAGTCAATCTCCCGTTTCTCAAAAGCGGCCAGTATTTCCGGGTTGTTGGCTCTGTGTTCAACGACGGCGTACACAAGTACGGCGAAGGGTTGGCTTTGACAGATGAAACATTCACCGGCAGCATCTGGGCGCTTGCCGTGCCGAAAGAGGTTGTTGATCTGGCCGCAGAAATCGAAGCGTGGAACGAGAATAACGCTAAAATCGTCACCGGGCCTTACCAGTCCGAAACTTTTGGAGGGTACTCTTACACGCTGAAAGCCGAGGGTGGGGCCGAGGGCGGAACATCGTGGCAAAGTACCTTCGCCGGTCGTTTGAACCAGTGGAGGAAGCTATGAGTTTACTTGACGAGATGAAAGTGGCGTGTGTGCTGCTGGACAAGCGGCGTACACCTGACGGCGAAGGCGGCTTTCAAACTAGCTGGGTCGAGGGAGCCAAGTTCATGGCGGCAGTCGTCCTGAACACCTCCATCGAAGCCCGAATTGGGGAAAAACAGGGCTTGACCAGTCTATACACAGTAGCGACTGAGAAAAACGCCGTTTTGCAGTATCACGATGTATTTCGGCGGCTTTACGACAATAAAACATTCCGCGTGACCAGCGATGGTGATGACAAGCAGACGCCTGCAAGATCCACCATAAACATGACGCAGGTGACGGCGGAGGAATGGAGCTTGCCTACATGACAAAAGGTGCAGCACTGTATCAGTTCTTTAACCGGTTTATGGCAGCATTCCCCGTTGCGTCTGTGCCGGAAGATGTTATTTTCCCCTATCTGACCTACGAAAACGTGATCGACTCCTGGACTGGCGGAGATGTAGCTATGACGGTTAATCTGTGGTTTTACACAGAGTCCGAGGCTATCCCAAACGCCAAGGTGGAGGAAATTTCGAAGGTCGTTGGCAGTGGCGGTATTACTATCCCGTGTGATGGCGGCTTTATCTGGATCAAAAGAGGATCGCCGTTTAGCCAGCCGCTGACAGATGACACAGCGCCTGGAATTAAGCGGCGCTATATCAACCTATCCGCTGAGTTTATGACGGCGGATTGAGAAAGGATAACATCAGATGAAGTTTAATCGTATTCCTGAAGATACTTTTAAGCAGATTCAGCTGGGCGCCGGTATGCTGCTTTCTGCATTCAATCCCGAAGATGCCGAGGTGGATCTGGCCAATATTGTCGGCGCAACTTCTGGCGGCGTTAATTTTACCGCTGTCCCTACCTTCTCCGACTACGGCGAGGACATTGACAACTGTCCCAAGAACATGAAGGAAATGAAGCAGCTGGACACCTGGGAAATCAAAATGTCCGGCTCCTATGTGACCGCCACCGCCGCCTCCATTGCTTCCGCTCTGGGCGCAGCCGATGTTTCTGGCACTAAGGTTGTCCCCCGTAGCGATTTGAAGGCCGAGGACTTCAAGGACCTGTGGTGGGTTGGTGACTATTCCGACGAGAACAGCGAGGAGTCTGGCGGTTACATCGCTATCCACATGATGAACACCCTGTCCACCGGCGGCTTCCAGATTCAGTCCACCGACAGAGCAAAGGGCAAGTTTAACTTTGAGTACACTGCCCATTATTCCATGGATGCCCAGACCGTCGTACCTTTTGAGGTCTACGTTAAGGCAGGGGAGGCGGCTTCCTAATGAAGCTTTCTGACGTTAAGGGCGAAAGAACCTTTGATGTCATCGCGGCAATTATTGACCCAATTTCTAACATCGCCTCGGACAAGGCCGCTGCGGATTTATTTATCCGCAAGCCCTTGCCCGAAGGCGTGGAGCCTAGGGACTTTGTGCTGCGAAGAATCAAGGCGTCCGTCCCCGTTCTTCTGAAAGAACACAAGGGCGACCTGATTGCCATTCTGTCGGCTATTGAGGGCGTTTCCGTTGAGGAATACACGGAAACCCTTGACCTGATGAAGCTGGCAAAAGATACCATCGAACTTTTGAACGACGAAGCCTTCAAGGCATTTTTTATCTGAGCGCAGACCGGGAAACCCTCTGGATCTGCGCGGGAGAGTTCAAGGGTAGATCCATTGCAACATTTGTGCGGTACGCAACAGCTAGAGCAAATGCAGAAGCGAAGCTGACTGCGTACCGCATTTATGTTGCGGATGCTTTGATGATCATAGGCGAAAATACCGCCAAATATGCAGGCGGACGCCACATGAAAAAACGCCTTGCTGAAATTATCGACGTAGCAAAGCAAGAGGAAAAATCCTGCGAAGAGATCACGGTTGATATTATCAAGCGGGCCGGGTTGGTGGTGAAAGAATGAACCTATTTGACCTTTTTGTAAAGATTGGAATTGAGGACGAGGTCTCCAGCAAGATTCCGAGTATTGGCGATAAGCTGAAGAGCGGACTTGCGCTGGCGGGCAAGGCGGCGGCTGTTGGCATTGGTGCTGCCACGACTGCCGTGACGGCCTTGACCAGATCGGCGGTGGATGGCTATGCCGAGACCGAGCAGCTGCGTGGCGGCGTTGAGACGCTGTTTAAGACCAGCGCCGACACCGTACTGGCTTACGCCAACAACGCCTACAAAACTGCTGGTATGTCGGCCAACGAGTATATGAACACCGTGACCAGCTTCTCCGCAAGCCTGCTTCAGAGCCTTGGCGGCAACACGGAGGAGGCGGCAAAGAAAGCCGACCAGGCCATCACCGACATGGCTGACAATGCCAACAAGATGGGCACCGACCTGTCCATAATCCAGAACGCCTATCAGGGGTTTGCCAAGCAGAACTATACGATGCTGGACAACCTTAAGCTGGGCTATGGCGGCACAAAAGAAGAGATGCAGCGGCTTTTGGAGGATGCGGAAAAGCTGTCTGGCATTGAGTACGACATTTCTTCCTATGCCGACATTGTGGACGCTATTCATGTGGTTCAGACGGAAATGGGCATTACCGGAACCACGGCAAAGGAAGCGTCGCAGACCATCTCCGGCAGCGTTGCAGCCATGAAGTCCGCATGGACGAACCTTGTGGCCGGTCTGGCTGACGAGAATGCCGACCTTGAGGCGCTGACTGACAATTTCATTACAAGCGTCGAGACAGCCGCGAATAACATCCTGCCCATTGTTGACCGGGTAATTACGAACCTGATGTCTGTGCTGGAGGAAAAGGGACCTGACATTGTGGCCGGTGGTGCAAAGCTGCTCGGTAAACTGGCGGCGGGCGCTATAAAGGCTATCCCGGTAATCATCTCCAGTATTCCGGAAATTATCGACGCCATCATTGAGGGTTTCAAAGAGAGCGACCTCGATATTATTGAGATCGGCGCAGATATTGTGCGCGGTATCTGGCAGGGCATTTCCAGTCTGGCCGGGTGGATTGGGCGAAAGGTTGCCGGATTCTTTGATGGCCTGTTTAGCGGCGTAAAAGAGCATGAGCAAATCCACAGCCCTTCCAAAAAATGGGCGTTTATCGGTAAAAACGATGCGCTGGGTATTGCCTCCGGCTGGGATGAGGCGTTCCCTGATGTTAAAAAGCGCATGATGGACGGACTGGATTTCAACACCGAAAGTATTGGCGTTAGCGCATCCGTTACCGGCGGCGCTAACGGTTCTGGCGGCTTCTCTGTCGCTCCCCAGACCTTTGTACTGCAACTGCCTAACGGCGATGCTTTGGCATCTTTCCTGGTTGATATTCTGAGAGGGGAGGCGCGTTTGGCTTGATTTTGAAGAACGAAACAACCGGCGAAATTATCACGGAATTTTGCTGGGCGCAAACAACCCCGAATGTCACCCAGGTGGTGACCACGGCGCTTGACGGGACTGTTTACATTCAGACGATCGGCAAGCCCTCCAGAACCATTGTCGCGGAGTGCGCTGTCTACACCGATGCAAAGCCCAAACTGGAGAGCGCCCACGCAAGAGTTGATTTGATGTCCCTTACCGATGGGACTGATGTGCTTCATGGCCGTATCACCGGACTTTCTTTCCAGAATAAGGTGAGAGGCAACATGCAGCGTTGTACTGTCACGCTGGCAAAGGAGGAGATTTGATCTATGCGGACGATCTCTTCATCGCTGGCAGCGAAATTCAAACAGCCGGTTCAGGCGGACAGCACCAAGTCCGCCCCGGCTCTTGACCTTTGGATCAGCCGGCCGGTGGTGCCGCTGGTCAACGACTATTTCCTGGAACAGCAGGAGATGGGGGACGGGGGAGAGGTGACGGCCCTGGATATCGCCGTCTGCCACCCCCGCCACAGGCGGCAATCCACCCGGATCTACATCGCCACGGTGGAAAACGGCAGGGCAAGGGTGGAGTCCTCCCCCTTCCGACAGGCAATGGAGACCCACCTGTGGGTGGACAGCGGCTTTGACGAGCCTGCCGAGGACGTGGCCATCGCCTTTGACGCCGCCACCAAAAACGACACCCGCGGCCGTTCCGAGTTCGTGACCGAGGAGCAGCCCTGGGTGTTCTGGGTCAATGAGGGTGCGCTGTACGGCCGGGAACTGGACAGCGAGGAGACCCTCACCCTGGCCGAGACCAACTGCACCAGATGCACCGCCATCCGGGCCGCAGGCAGCGCCCTGGGCGGCTTTGATTACGGCCTGTGCCTGTTCTTCCTG
This sequence comes from Vescimonas sp., assembly GCA_045612165.1. Taxonomy (GTDB): domain Bacteria; phylum Bacillota; class Clostridia; order Oscillospirales; family Oscillospiraceae; genus Vescimonas. The sequence continues at coordinate 3,635 of JAZKYM010000036.1, read as the reverse complement.
CTGAACGGCGACATCTACGTCCGCCAGTACATGGACGGGGAGTGGATGGACGCAGAGCCTGTCAATTTCGGCCCCGATGTGGTGTGGACGGACATCGCCGCCAGCCGCAGCTGGGACTATCGCATCGTGTTGCAGGCCATGGCCAGCGACGGGACGGTGTATGAGCTGTTCACCCAGTATATGGGCATTGGTCAGAGAAGTACGGAGCACATCAACATGGACACCAAGGCCCACGGCAAGCTGACCGAGCTTGGAGAACGGGACGCATCCCATCGGGAGCACCTGGATCTGGAGACGGCTGCCAGCGGCAAGCTGACTTATGGTCTGTCCTCTATGCCGGTATCTGCGGCCAACGCGGACAACGGCCAGGGCGACTTCGGCTTCGTGGTCACGGTGGTCATGGATTACCCCGTCACCAACGTGGAGGGGAACGCCGGAGCCTTTATGCTGCGAGACAGCAATGGCGTGGCATTCTCCGTGACGGGGATCTCCGTGTCGGAGGATGGCAAGATCCTTACCCTGACCACGGTGGACTTCAACAGCGCACAGGGCGATGTGACGGTGGCATATTCCCCCGGCACCATCCAATCCCCCGCAGTTCCCATGGAGGCGTGGGAGTTTGCGTTTACCCCCGAGGGCCTTGTGGCACCCACCGCAGAGGCTCCCGTGCCCGTGGAACTGTGGAACCTGTAAGGAGGGAAACGAAATGGCAATTGAAGAAGGACGTCACATTGCAATTCGGTTTTCCGAGAAACTGACAGGTGATGTGACCGGCTTGACCCCGCACCCGGCGGGCTATAAAAAACAGGTCATCAATCTGGCGAATGCGGTTGCAACGGCGATGAACCAGTACTCAAACTCTTACAACCCAGCATACGCCATCGACGGAAACACGGGAAACTACTGGAGAGGCACGACGCAGGTCAACTGGCTTGCGGTGCAGCTGCCGGAGGCCAAAGTCGTAACCGGCCTGCGGCTGAATCTGGGTAGCTATTACATCAAGACATTTACCTTTTCCGGCAGCAATGACGGAGCGACCTGGACGCAGATTGGCGGCATCTACACGGCGGCCAACTCCACCACGCAGCAATGGTATGAGTTTGAGATCGAAAACACCACGGATTATCTCCATTACCGCATCGACACCGTGACAACCTACAGCACCAGCCGCGTCTATGTGTACGAGCTGGAGATGCTGGAGAGCGTTCCGATTGGCAATGAGGCAAATTTTACGGTGACGGTTCCCATGTACGACATGGTTCCTGGCGGCACGATCCACGATGTGGTTGTTCCGGTAGAGTCCGTGAGTCAGGACGCGTCCTTGGGCGAGGATGTGCTGCTGCTGAACTTCCCGTCCGGCAATCTGGAGTGCATCCGCAATGCCGCAGGCCCCATTACGGTGGAATATGAGCCTGGCACGCTGGCGGGCCTTGGCGGTCCGGTGGAAGCCTTTGTGCAGGTCTTTACAGCAACCAATCTGCTGCCCAAAAACCATCCCAACGAAACGGAACACATCTCCATGTACGCACAGGCCACCGGAAATCTGCGCCGCGTGACCAAAAACGACACACAAGAGCATGAGCACATCGAGCTTGTGGTGCTTCCTGTCGGCGTGCTGACCCACGTTGACGACATTTAAGGAGGGATTTTTTATGATCCGAGGAACCAAGAGAGCATTGGAGGACAGCCGCCCCATGCTCAAAGCCGACCTCCGGGCATCCATCCACAACCGATTTGACATCGAGGTGGTGGATGCCCAGACCGGCGAAGTCAAGAACAAGGCCGTGGCCCACAACACCATCTGCGACCAGCTGTGGACTCGGCTCCTGACTCCTAACACATACTTCAACGCCATCCACTACGGAACCGGAAAAGGAACCCCATCTGCCTCTGATACAAAGCTGTTTTCGTTTTACGCAGCCATCAACTCGTTCAAAGAGTACGAATTTGGAGGCGACGTTAAAAACGGAACCGCATTTTGCAGACAGAGCGTCCGAATCGAACCAAGCGAGGCCGTTGGCGTGGAGATCAGCGAGATCGGCATCGGTTATAGCACTTCGCAGACTTCTCTTTGCACCCACGCGATGCTCAGAGACATGAACGGCAATGAGATCACGATCCAGAAAACGGACACCGATGTCATCAACATTTATGCCACCATCTTTATCCACCATACCGTGTTTGACGATGGCTCCGGCATTATCTTCCCCTATCATTACCTGGCCAAAGACAAACTGGCCAGCACGACCGTGATGTACCAAAGAACCGACCCCCTGTCCTGTTGGCTTTTCGGCTTGTATTGGACTACCAGCGGCAACCAGAACCAGAGAATTGAGAGCGCGATCGTAAACTACGGCGCATCCAATGCCGCGATGCGCATTACGAATGGCTTTGATCACAACAAACGAATTGAAGTGACCCCCTCTTATATTCCCGGCGAAAAAAAGGCTGTGTTCACTTTGACGCAGATCGCTGTGGATAAAGGAAACCTCTCGTCCGGTATTATGGGAATTGTTCTTCAGGCACATAACAGCGTGGGTTTCAGAGGCTTTGACGTTATCTACCTGAACTCCGACGGCGCATGGTGGCCCGGATCTACCGTGACCGGAGACCCCATCGGCACCGGCGACGGCGTGACCACGGATTTCAGCACAAAGTATTCGTTCCCCGAAAACGCACAGGTATATGTGGACGGAGCACCCGTGAGCGCGGCAGTTTCCAGCGAACCCCTGCGATTCGACGATATGGGGATTTATTTCATCCCGGTCGAATTTGAACACACCCAAATCGGATATAACGGATACAGAAGCCCGTTTGTGTCTCTTCAGGACATCCCCAAGAAGCAGTCCACAAGTAGCTACGACTACGTGACTGGCGTTTCCGTGTTCTACAATCCGTATTATTCCTTTGGCGTTGCTTCGTACAGCATTGCCTCCTGGACTGACGGCCAGTACCTGAAAATCGAGGTCGGCGACGACCTTGAAACCTGGGAGGAAATTCCGTTCCCGTCCGGCACAATCGAAACCGTCGAAGTTCCCGAAGCGCTTTGGCACAAAAAATACTGGAGACTGAGCAGAATCGGAACCCAAAATGCGTATCCTTACCCCTACAACCTTACGGCGCCCGGTCTGAACGGCAAAAACATCCACTTTGACGCGCCTCCCGCTGAGGGTGCGGTCATCACCGCAGACTACAACACCCCCGTCATCGCAAAGGACGAAAACCATGTCTTTGACCTGACCGTGACCATCCAGTTCGGCGAGTTCAACCCCGACGCATAAGGAGGCGATACGATGGCAGCAAGCACAAGGCCCCTCGTCTGGGACTTTTACCGCGCTGTCGGCAGCGCCTCCGGCCTGGGCGGCACGGTGGAGTACTATGAGGAGTCCGGCCAGTCCATCTGGCTGGACTCCAACGGACTGACCACCGAGACCACCACGGTGGAGGACGGCCATTGGGAGAACACCCCATGGTCGGAGGATATCCAGATCCTGCCCGACAGCCACAGTCTGCTGGCGCTGGATCACCCGTCCAACGGCGTTCTGTACGGCGCTGCCGTCCGGGACGGCCGGCTGTGGTTCTATCGCTATGTGTACGCCATGGACATCGGCGATCTGGTGCGCAGCGGCAGCTGG